>CANPXC010000001.1 GCA_947585605.1 Candidatus Gastranaerophilales bacterium
AATGCAACTCCTTTATTGGAAGTTAAAGCAAGAAGAATAGGCGGTTCTACATATCAAGTTCCTCTTGAAGTTAAAGCAGACAGAGGTATGGTATTAGGTTCAACATGGTTAATTGAAGCAGCTAAAAAACGCAGCGGAAAATCAATGGTTGAAAAATTAACAAATGAATTTATGGACGCTTCAAACGGTACGGGCGCTGCTTGTAAAAAACGCGAAGATACCCATAAAATGGCTGAAGCTAATAAAGCTTTTGCATTACAGATATTAATTTTATATTTATATTAAAAAACAGAGAATTCAATTGAATTCTCTGTTTTTTGTTATGTAAAAATATATCAATTTTAGTGTTTCATCCCGGGTGGTTGATTGGGATTATTGCCCGGCTTTCCGGCGGGGCCGTTATTCTGCGGCTTCGGAGGCGGCGGAGGTGGTTTGGGCGGATGATACTCGTGTCCCGGTTTAATAACTCTCCCGTCCGGCCCGTATTTTATTCCGGTTGAAGAATACGTAAAGACGATTTGTCCTCCTCCCGAATAAGGGAACGGTCTGTAGTAATTATTATAAAAGGGTGTGTAATAAGGATATGGGTTGTAGTAATTGTATGTAGGATGTTCAATAACAGTCGGAGCCTGATATTTTAATTCTTCCTGCGAAGGTGTTTCGGGTGTGTAGGTATATTCGGTAACATTTTCACCCGTATTTCCGTCAACACCCATAGTTACACTTTTTTCATATCCTTCTGAAAATGCTTGTAATTGTATTAATAATACTATTGCTATTGCTAAGTAAATATTTTTTTTCATACCTTTATTATATCATTTTATTGCCTAAAACTATAGTGTATGTTAAAAAATTCAAACTTATCTGTAGTTTTGAAATTGAAGCGGTACGCTGTAGCTATCTTCATTTTCTCTTAATGTCTTTATAACGCTTTGTAAGTCGTCTTTATCTTTACCCGAAACTCTGACCCGGTCGCCTTGAATTGAGGCTTGAACTTTAAGCTTGGTATTTTTAATATCCGCTACTATTTTTTTAGCTAAGTCTTGGGTTAATCCTTTTTTTAAGTTAAATACCTGTCTTACATTTCCGCCGAGGGCATTTTCTATGGGCTGCGGGTCTAATATTTTAATGCTTAATGAACGCTTAATCATTTTGGATTGTAATATATCAAGAATGTTTTTCAGCTTCATTTCATCATTTGTTGTAATAGTAATTGTTTTATCGGTATCAAGAATTACGTCGGAATTAGAACCTTTTAAGTCAAATCTTGAGCCGATTTCCCTTTTCACCTGGTCAACCGCATTAACAAGTTCTTGTTTATCGAACTCTGAAACAATATCAAAACTGCAATCTTTAGCCATAATAAACTCCAAATTATCTGATAATATTATCTATATTAACAAATTTTTTTAAACTTGACAATTTATAGACAAACGTCTATAATATAAATATGCTTACGGAAAAACAAAAAACATTCTTTGAAAAATTAAAAGAATTATACGGAAGAGAAATGTTACCCAGCTTTGAAATAATTGCCAAAGAATTCGGGTTTAAACATAAAAATTCCGTATGGCAGTATTTTAATAAATTAAAAGAAGAAAATTTAATACAAGAAAAAAATAACAGGTTTTATATAAGCAAAGATTTTTTTGGTGCGGTATTGTTTTCTTCAAGCGTAAAAGCGGGATTTGCTTCCGTCGCGGATGATTATGTGGAAAAGCGGATTTCACTTGATGAAAGCTTTAATATAAATAGTCCTTCAACATTTTTGTTTACCGTGTCAGGTGATTCTATGATTGATTTGGGAATATTTGACGGAGATAAAGTAATCGTTCAAAAAACAAATACCGCAAGAAATGCGGATATAGTAGTCGCTTTTATAGACGGCGGCTACACCTTAAAAACATACCGTAATAAAAACGGAAAAGTATGGCTGGAACCTGCTAATTCAAAATACCCGAATTTATATCCAAAAGAAGAACTTATTATATTTGGTGTTGCCCAGGGTATTGTAAGAAAATTATAAATTCATTCAAATAATTTTATTCTTCACAAGGCGGGCGGGTTACATTCCTCCCATTTCGCCCGCCGTAACTTTTTTTTAGGTTTGGTTATGAAAGAAAAATTAATAATACATGTAGACGGAAATAATTTTTTTGCAGGCTGTGAACAGCTGATGAACCCGAGTTTAAGAAATAAGCCTGTCTGTGTTTTAAGTAATAATGACGGATGTGTTATCGCACGGTCAAACGAAGCTAAAAAAATGGGCGTTCCTATGGGTATTCCTTTATTTATGGCTAAAAAACAGTTTAACGGAATTGTTTATTTAAGTGCAAATTTTACTTTGTATAATGAAATATCAAACAGAGTAATGTCTTTACTGGCTTCTTATTCGGATAAAATTGAAGTTTATTCGATAGATGAAGCTTTTTTAGATATGACAGAGATGACAAAAATATTTAATTTATCTTATAATGAACTGGCCCGTAAAATAAAACAGAATATTGAAACGAATATAGGAATAACGGTTTCTGTCGGAATTGCGCCTACTAAAATGCTCGCAAAGCTTGCAACTCATAAAGCAAAGTCACTTAACGGATTTTATGTTATAGAAAAAAATTTAGTTCCTTATGAATTAGAAAATATACCGGTGGAAGAAATTTGGGGGATAGGCAGAAATATTGCCCGAAGTCTTAGAAAATACGGGATTTTTTATGCCCATGAAATTTTGCTTAAAGAAGATAATTTTTATAAATATACTTACGGTAAAAAGGGAATGGAATTAAAATATGAATTAAGCGGAATAAGTGTAATACCTTTTTTTGAGAATACAAAACCGAAGTCAATTCAAAGAACGAGGGCGTTTCCCGAATTTTCTTCCGACAAAGAATATATTAAAACCGAGCTGAATATGCATTTGCATAATCTTTGCAAAAAGTTGAGAGAATATAACATGACATCTGGTTGTATATCCGTAATGCTGAGAACAAAAGATTTTAAAGTTTATTATCTTGATAAAAGGCTTGATTATAAAACAAATTCTGAAATATCACTGATAAAAGAAGCGGAAGAACTATTTTCTAAAATATATAAAGAAGGTGTAATTTACCGTTCGAGCGGAGTAATGGCATTCTCTCTTGAGGATTTAAGCACTATACAGTTAAATTTATTCGAAAATAAAAAAAATAATAAGAGTGAAAAATTATCATATTTAGTTGATAAACTGGAAAATAAATATGGTAAAGGTTCAATATCTTACGGCGAACCTGCCATAAAAACAATAAGAGAAAAACATAAAAGACAGATAGGTTTTCGTTCATTTTAAGTTATTTAAACAAGAACAAATTTAAATTGGAAACAGCTTTATTTGTGTGATATAAAATTAATAAGTTGTGATAAAGAGAGAATTGTTAGTGAAGTATTTAATAATTGTATTTTCGATATATTTTTTATTATCTTGCAATACTGCATTTTCGGAGGTAATACGGCTTGAACCCGTTGAAAAAAATCAACTGCATTTAAATGAAAATAAAAATTTAAATAATAAAAATCTTGTAATAAAGGATAAAAGTGTAATAGAAGATTTAATTCATGCACAAAAAGAAGAAGAAGTTAAAGATATAGAAATTTTATGGCGTGCAACGATAGATAATAATTCATTAATAAAATTTACGATGAATAAATTAAATACGCCTGAATCGCAGAGGCGCTTGCATTCTTCAATAATGGCAAAAAGTTTGTCTTCATTAATATACGGAGCAAGTTTTATTCCGATGTTTACAGGTTCTAATGCAATGCTGCAATCGGCATCATTTTCCGCAGGACGGCTTGCCAATAACTTTTTAAATAAAGAAGCGGCAGCCGGTCAAAGCGCTCCTATTACAGATACAGAGCTTATTCAACTCGCGGGTACAATTGAAGAATTACAGGAAAAAATAATTTCCACATATTATCAGTACAAAGGTGCATTAAATAAGCTGAAAGACACACGTTCAAGAATTATTTTATACAATAAAAATTATTCTGCGGCGTTAGAAAAAAATTCAGTAACCGAACTTGTAGTTTCTTCTGCATTGTATGAAGAAATGCAGCTGCAGGAATTTAAACAAGAACAGGAAGCAAAAAAATATTATTTGGCTCTGGAACGGCTTGCAGGTAAAAAAGCGGTAGACAGTCTAATATTATCTCAATATGCTTTAAAAAATCAGTTAATTAATACGGAAAATATGAATATACAATGAAAAAATATTTATATACAGCGGTTATACTAATATTATCAATACAAGTGGTGCAAGCTCAGACATTAAAGGAGTTGACAGCGCCTCAAAAACCTGCTTACAGGCTCGGTGTAACTTATGATATAGAAAAAGAATATAAAGTTACGGATATCGGAGCAAGAAAAACAGAAAAAACCGCTTCTTATGAAAAAGAATATATAAAAAATTCAACTTATGCAGACAGTTCGCTAAAAGATTTATCAAATGAAATATCAAAACTTCTTTCAATCGAAAAAGAAGAAATGCTTGAGCATGTTCAAATATTGTGGGCAGGTGCGGCTTTAAGAAGTGAAACAATAAAATTTGCGCTTTATAAGTTGTCAAATCCCGATGCTGATAAGCCTGATGAAACAATTATAAAAAAAATAATAAGACCCTTATCTACTGCGTCTTCAATAGCCGGTGCGGGTTTGGGTGACCCTTTCAGTGCTACTGCTGCACTTGTCAGCGGACATTTGCTTAATGCAATGTCTTATAATGATAAAGATTTGAACTATAAATATACAAAAGTTACCGACGCCGATATGATTGTTCTGATTACAAAAGTGGACAATATGCAAAAAAAAGTTGTTGATATGTATTTTGATTATATGACGACTTATAAACTTTTAAAAATGTCGGAAGAAAATTTAAAAAAGCGTCAGGAAAGATACAATTCAGGCATATATAAAACTGAAGAACAATTGCTGGTTGCTGATGCCTATTATCGCAGTGCTGTTGATAATAAAGCTAAATTGGAGCTTGATTTTTTGGAAAACCGTGCAGCACTTGAACAACTCGTTGGAATTGAAGCGTTAATTGAATTTGAAAAACTTTTGTACAAACAATAGTTATTTTTTTGCTTTCGGTTTACTTTTTTGTTTTGTTTTTGTGTCGGGAGATGTTTTTATTCTGGAATTCATTTGAATTCTTTTAACTGAATGAACATCCGGCAGCGATTGAAACGCATTAATAACGGCGTTTAAATTGTCAATCCCGTTAACTTCAACACCAAGTTCAATAATCCCTACTTTTTTGGTGTAATTAGTTTTAACGTTTGCATAAGTAATGTTAGTTCCGCAGTCAGCTGCTTTGACAAGAACATCTTTAAGCATACCGATTTTATCAACGCAGTTAATTCTTATTGATGTAACATAGGTCTTATTTGGAGCTTCATTATTTCTCCAGCTGATTTTCATTAATCTTTCTTCAGGAATAGTATCTAAAGAAGGGCAATCAATTCTGTGAACCGAAACGCCTTTTCCTCTTGTCACAACGCCGACAATATGTTCGCCGGGAACCGGACTGCAGCATTTTGCAAAGCTGTATAACATTCCTTCCAGCCCTACTATTTCATCTTTATAATGGCTTTTCTTTTTATTGGAAACATATTGTTCTTTTTCAGGTTCATCCGCTTTTTTAATTTTGCTTGTAACCTTGTTTAAAGTTGTTTCTCCGTTGCCTATAGCGGCAAAAAGGTCGTCAACGGAAATATAATTAAGGATTTTTGCAATTTCAGCGAGATGACCGTTTTTCATATTTTCATCAAAAACAGCTTTAGTAATTTCGGTTTCAAGCATATTTCTGCCGGTGGCAATATGTTCTTCTCGGTTATGCTTTTTAAACCATTGGCGGATTTTAGTTTGGGCTTGTTTTGTTACGCAAAACTTAAGCCAGTGTAGTTTTGGTGTTCCCGTTTTTGAAGTGAAAAGTTCTACTATGTCGCCGTTATTTAATTTAGTATCGAGCTGTGCAATTCTTCCGTTAATTAAAGCTCCCGTTGTTTTAAATCCGACTTCCGAGTGAATTCTGAATGCAAAATCAATCGGAGTTGCATTTTGCGGCAGGTCAATAATATCGCCCATAGGGGTAAAACAAAATACTTGATTGCCGAATAAGTCTAATTTTACTTTTTCGACAAATTCATTTGCGTTTGAGGCTTCTTTTTCAAGTTCTATCATTTGGTGCATCCAAGAAAACTTAATGTCGTCGTCGGAAACAGCTTTGACAGAACCTGATTCTTTGTATTTCCAGTGTGCGGCGACCCCATATTCAGCTATTTTATGCATTTCAGCCGTGCGGATTTGTACTTCCAGCGGCTTTTGTTTCGGGCCTATAACTGATGTATGCAGAGATTTATATCCGTTTCCTTTGGGCATTGCTATATAGTCTTTAAATCTGCCAGGAATAGGTTTAAATAACGAGTGAATTATCCCTAATACTTCGTAACACTGCCTTTCCGTATCAACGATAACTCTTACGGCAGTGATATCGTATAAATCATTAAATGCAACGTTAAGTCTTTGCATTTTTTTGTAGATACTGTAATAATGTTTGGCTCTGCCTGTAATTTCAGCATTGATTTCATTGCGTTTAAGACTTTCGGATATTTCATCGATAAGAAGTTGAACAGTATTTTCGCGTTCAACCCTTTTTTGCGCCACCAGCTGTGCTATTTCAAAATATTTTTCCGGATTGATATATCTAAGTGATAAATCTTCCAGCTCCGCTTTTATTTTCCCGATACCTAAACGATTTGCGAGCGGTGCAAAAATATCTAAAGTTTCTTGTGCTATTCTCACTTGCTTATTTGGCGCCATGTAATTTAAAGTACGCATATTATGCAGTCTGTCTGCAAGTTTTAAAAATATTACCCTTACATCTTTCGCCATTGCAATAAACATTCGGCGAAAACTTTCCGCTTGGCGTTCTTCTTTTGATTTAAATTGATATTTATCTAATTTTGTTACGCCTAAAACAAGATTAAGAACGTCTTCTCCGAATTCAGCGCCTAACTGTTCGGGCGTAATACCTGTATCTTCAATTGTATCGTGCAATATAGCTGCCATTAATGTGTGTTTATCAACTTTTAATGTGGCTAATATTTTTGCAACTTCTACCGGATGTATTATGTATGGTTCTTCACTTACACGGTATTGTCCGGCGTGAAGCTTTTCCGCAAACTTAAATGCTTTGTATATTTCCTGTATATCTTCATCGGATCTGTTCTGTTCTCTTAATATTTTTTCAAGACCCGTAAATATATTTTCCTGTTCCATTATTTATTCCTGCTATGCTTTATTTTACACTTTATTTTATAAAAATTCCACATGTTATAATTATTATATGAGTGAAATAAAAAATAATTATATTTTTAATACCCCAAACGGAATTATTATAATCATAAAATTAGTTCCTAATTCTTCTTTCAATAAAATTGTCGATTACACGGAAGAATTTATAAGAATTAAGATTTCGGCACCTCCTATTGAAAATCGCGCAAATAAAGAACTTATAGAGTTTATCAGTGATATTTCCGGAGTAAATAAATCAAATATAAGTATAATATCGGGTGAAAAATCGAAATTAAAAAAAATTCTTATAAAAAATGGTGATTTTAATTTGATTACACAAAAAATTATGTTTGTGTTAAACTCATTAAATAAAAACAAGAAAGTGTAAGGGATAAAAGATGATAACCATAATATGGACAGTTCAAATAATTACGGCGGTATTATTAATATTATTAGTTCTATTGCATTCGCCCAAAGGTGACGGCTTAGGTGCTATAGGCGGCGCTGCAAATTTATTTTCATCACAAAAAAGTGCTGAAAAAGGCTTAAATCGTGTGACTTATGTTCTTTCAGCAATCTTTTTGGTCTGTTCTTTTATAACCGGATATCATTTATTCCATTAAAAACCGGTTGAACCGAAACCGCCTTCGCCTCTTGCAGAAGCGGCAAGTTCTGTTGTAACTTCAATTTCCGCTTTTTCAACACGGGCTATTACCATTTGTGCTATGCGGTCATCAGGTTTTATTGTGTATTCTTCATTCGATAAGTTAACAAGCCCTACACAAACTTCACCGCGATAATCTGCGTCTACAGTACCGACGGCATTTATTAATGTTATACCGTGTTTTACGGATAATCCAGAACGCGCTCTTATTTGTGCTTCATATTCTACTGGTATTTCTATTTTTATGCCCGTTGGCACTAATACTCTTTCAAGCGGCTTTAAAGTAATTTCTTTATCGATTGCGGCATATAAATCCATTCCCGATGAACCTTCCGTTTTATATTCGGGTAAAAATTTATTATGTGCCATTTTTATAATTTTCATTTTCATTGCTTAATTTCCTCCTTCTTTTTATCGGTTATGGTAAATAGCGGTTGACGGTTTGTAACCGTAAGATTTTTTGATAAATTATATTCACCTTTTAAATGTAAATCATATTTGTGTATGGCTTTATTATCGTATGTGACTTTAAACCTGTTAGTTACAATAATTTCATTTACAAAATTGAGCGAAATTATTGTGTCCATACAGTCTAATTCTTTTTCCAGCCCTTGTAAGTCGGTTAATGAACTTAATACATAACAAAACGAAACTGAAATTCCGTATTTTTTAAATTCCAGTATTATAGAATCAAGCGTTGGGCTTAGATAGTAGATGAAATCGTCGCAAAAATTAAAATCTTTATACACTAGAAATAAATTTTTCCTGTAGTAACCTTTTTGCATAGGTTTAGAAAAACTTATATTTTCAATTAGTTTTTTATTGACTCTTTGTTTCCAAATTTCCACTTCTTGGAATGTAAGTTCCAAATCTTCTTTTTTTCGCTTGATTTTATTTGTGTGAGGAAGAATAAGAAATATCAATTTGGAATTTTCAAAAGGCTGAGGAACGGATTGTATTTCACCGGGAACACCTCCAATTTGTGTTCTTGCGGCGGCAGCAGCCGCAGCGGCTGCTGCCGCCCTCTTTTTTTGCTGCTGTTTCATTCGGCGTTCTTTTATTCTTCTTTCTTCCGCCTCTTGCATATCTACGATATTTTTGTATAGTTTTTCTACAAAGAAGTTAAAACCCAGTCCTGCGAATAAGGTTATAGTGCCTATAATTGCCAATGAAAAGTCAACTGAAACTCCCTGCGGAGTGTAAAAATTGCTTACTAATTTATAAGGAATAATAAATAACCAATCGAAAATGTATAGCCATTCTACTTCAAGACAGTTTAAAAACCAGAAAATAAAACATAAAAATGAATAGAAGAAAAAAATGAAACGACAAAATTTCACACCGTATAATATCTGTGCGAATGTTTCAAGTTGTGAAATTTTATTATTGTTATCTGCCATCTATCCTATAATATAATATTGTCAATTAACCTCGTTTTTCCTGATTTTGCAGCGATAGCTGCGAGTGTATTTTTTGAAACTTTATTTACTTTTTCAAATGTGTCGTAATCTCTGAACTCTAAGTATTCCAAATCCAATTCTTTGCTTAGAACTGCAATAGCGCTGTCGAAAAGGACGTCTGCACTTGTAATACCTTGTTCGTATAAGCGTTGTATTTCTTTTAATGCTTTTGATATTGTTAAAGCATTTTTTCTTTCATCTGCAGAAAGATATGTATTGCGTGAGCTTATTGCCAGTCCGTCCTGTTCTCTTACAATTGGGCAAGGAATAATCTCTACGTTAACATTTAAATCATTTACCATATTTTTGAGAATAAAGAGTTGTTGAGCATCTTTTAAACCAAAACAAGCATAATTTGGAGTTACTATGTTAAAAAGCTTTAAAACAACTGTCGCAACACCGTCAAAATGTCCCGGACGCGATTTCCCGCACAAACAATCTACAATATTATATGGCGGACATACAAATGTAAGTTCCGTGTCTGACAATTTTTTCTCACCGTACATTTCTTTTGCATTTGGTGCAAAAACAACATCCGCTCCGAGTTCATCACATAATTTTTTGTCAGCTTCTAATGTTCTGGGATACTTATCATAATCTTCATTAGGTCCGAATTGAATAGGATTAACGAATACACTTACGACTACTTTATCACTGATTTCTTTTGCTTTTTTTATCAAAGAAGCGTGACCTGAATGCAGTGCGCCCATTGTGGGAACAAGTGCTATCGTATGACCTTCTTTTCTCCATTCTTTTACGGTATTTTTTACATCATTTATTTTATTTAGTAATACTGTACTCAAGTTTTTCTCTCTCCTCATCCGAAAGATTAAAAGTATTTTCTTTAAGCGGAAATACTTTTTCTTTTACTTCTTTATTATATGAAGAAGCCGCATTTTTTATTATATCTTTTATATTAGCATATTGTTTGACAAATTTAGGAATATTCCCTGCAAATTTACCTAAAATATCATCTATAACAAGTACTTGTCCGTCGCAGAATACCCCTGCACCTATACCGATTGTAGGAATATTAATATTTTCACTTATAAATTTTGCACTTTCTTCAGGCACCATTTCCAGTATAACACAGAACGCGCCGTTTTCCTCCAGTCTTTTTGCCGAGTCCAGTAATTTTAAAGTATTTTCATAAGATTTTCCTTGAATATAATAACCGCCGATTGTGTTTATATATTGCGGAGTAAATCCTATATGCCCTGCAACATTTATTCCCGACTGAGTTAAATGAGATATTTCATCTAAAATAAAATCAGAAGCTCCTTCAAGTTTAACGGCTTGTGCGCCTGCCTGTATCAATTTACCTGCGTTAAGCGTTGCTTGTTCTTTTGATACCTGATAAGAAAGAAAAGGCATATCCGCAATGACTAAGGCTCTTTTTACTCCTTTTGAAACAGCTTTTGTAAATGTAAGCATGTCTTCAATCGTAACATTAAGCGTTGTATCATATCCGAGAATTGTCATTCCTAGCGAGTCGCCTATTAATATTGAATCAATTCCGCTTTCATCAATATACTTAGCTGTTGAAAAGTCGTAAGCAGTAAGCATTGATATTTTTTCTTTTCGTTCTTTCATTTGCCTGAATGTACGAATTGTTACAGGTTTATTTTCAGTCATTAATTTTTTTCCTTTTCCTTTTTGCGGTACCAGTAGTATATTATTCTTGCAAGTCTTCCGGGTGAGTGTCTTACAAAAGAAGAATGTCCGTCTTCAAAACGTTTGTCTTCTATTAAGTTCTTTTGTATTATCTCAATTCCCATTTTGTTAATTTCGTCAAAGTCAACAACAACAGGCTCTGAACCTGCATTTTTATATGGTGCAATTAATTCTTCGGGTAATTTTGTATTAACCAATACCGCATTTATAATTTTTTGATATTTTGCGTGATTGATTAAGGTTTTAATATGATCAGATACTTTAAAACCGTCCGTTTCACCGGGCTGGGTCATAATATTGCATACGTATATTTTTTTTGCCTTGGAATTATTTACGGCTTTTGCGATGTCCTTTATTAATAAATTAGGCAAGACACTTGTGTATAAGCTTCCAGGCCCCAGTATAATTAAATCAGCGTCAAGGATTGCCGAAATTGCTTCCTCCAGAGGCTTGCAATTATCGGGTTCCGTAAATAATCTTTTTATTTTTTTGCCCGATTCGGGGATATTAGATTCTCCCTTTATTATGGAACCGTCTTCCATTTCGGCAACTAATCTCATATCATCTAATGTTGAAGGCAGTACTCTTCCACTGCTTTAACCATATTCCGCGTGATTGCACACATTGCAGTCAGAAATAAGTTTCCGAAGCTATGCCCTGAAAGTCCCGCGCAATCTTTAAATCTGAATTGAAACAGTTTTGCAACCAAGTCTTCATCATCAGCTAATGCCGCAATACAGCTTCTTATATCACCTGGAGGTAATACTCCGAGTTCTTCTCTTAATTTACCGGAGCTTCCGCCGTCATCACCAACCGTAACAACAGCTGTAATATTATTTGTAATTTTTTTAATACCTTTAAGCATTGTGGATAATCCGGTTCCGCCGCCGATTGCAACAATTTTCGGCCCGTGATTTAATTTCCTTCTTCTGTATAAATCTTCCAAAACCGCATGCCTGTTTCTTTCATTATTAACATCCAGTATGGAATAATTTGTTTTAAGCCAGCCCCAGCAGAAGAATAATGCCCCCGTAATGATTAAAAACCAGCCTAAAATTTCAGGCGGCAGCATTCTGGTAAGTTTTAAAATCATATTTATTAAAACATATACGGGACGAAGGTTAGTGATGATGGATAATCCTATTGCAGCAAGGACTGCACCTGTAATAATAAGGATAAACCATCTTTTAACTTCCAAGCCGGGAAGCAGCCAGCCTGCATCTTTGGGCATTTTTAAAGAAAATTTATTTAATTTCATAGTTATTTACCGTTAAATCCATCCTGACAGTTCTGCTTTGTTGTAATTAAAAGGGGTAGGTTTAATGATTTCGTTTGCTTTTTTAAGCAAGGTTAAAGCTATCGGATTCTTTGTATCAAAATGGAGAGTGCTGCAATTAACAGCCATAAATAATCCGTTACCGAGTTTAATTTGAGATGAAAATAAAATTGTTCGTATTCTGTTAAGTGCGTCATCTTCATTTATATATTTTTTATTTTCCCAGTCAGGAAGAAATTCTTGTGTGTAGTACTTGTCAGCAAAAACTTCTCTGTTAACAACAATACCTGCTTCAGCTTCGACCTTTGATAAAATTTCATTATCAAGACAGTTATACGCCAGCCACTTATCAAATTTTTTAATGGATTTTGCAATGGTTAATGCAAAATTAAAATCTTCACTTGCCTTTTTATACATTGCACCGTGAGGTCTTACGTGGTCAATAATTAATCCGTAAGATTTGGCAAAGGAAGCTAAGGCGCCTATTTGGTATAAAACAACGGCTTCAATCTCATCTTCCGAAAGCTCCATATCCCTGTATCCGAGTCCTGCGATATCATTAAATCCTATATGTGCGCCTATTGTTAAATTTTTTTCTTTACATTTTAACAAATATTCTTTTATTAATAACGGATCTCCGGCATGGAATCCGCAAGATATATTTACCGTGCTGACGTAATCTAATAAATCGGTTTCTATGTTGTTTTTATAGATTCCGAAGCCTTGCGCAGCATCTATATTAAAATCGATGTGTTCTAATGGCATATAATCCCCTTTTACCAGAATTTATAATTATAACTTTCCTCTTATATTATATATCAATATTGTATATAGTCTAGTTTCTTACAATTGTGAATGTTGACTTTTTTTATAAAAACATTAAATCGTATAAAAAGAGGTATTTTTATTAAGAAAAAAGGTTAATAATTAAATTGTATAACTGTAAGAATGTAAATATATGCCGTTTAGATACAGATTACAAAAAGTACTCGATTTCAGAATAAAAAAGAAAGAAGAACAACTACAGCAAGTAATAAAAGCAAAAAATGAGGTTGACAGAATTCAAGGTTTAATCGATGACAATAACCGTGAAATTGCGGGCGTAATTCAAACAATGCACACAACTACCGATTTTAGAATGATGGATTCCTATGATAAATACTTAAAACATTTATACGAGAAAGGTGAAGAACTGGAAAAACAAAAGATTGAAGCGGAAAAAGCACTCGAAATCGAAAAACAGAAACTTGTTGAATGTGAAAAGGAAGTAAAAGTTCTTGAAAAACATAAAGAAAAGATGATTGAAGCTTATAATGAAGAACAAAAACAAATAGAAATAAAACAGTTATCAGAAGTTGCGGTTCAAAAGTATTTCCAAAAAACAAGAGAAAAAAAAGAAGACGAAGGCGAAGACATTTAAAAGGGTTTAATATGAAAGTTGAAAATCAAATAAAACAAAATATTGAAAATAAAGAATTAAATGTTCCCATGACTGAAGAAGAAATGAATGTTTTAAATTCGCAAGGCGGCGCATTTATAGACGTATTAAATCAAAATATTCCTTCAGACGAAACTCAGGATTTTTCGGATTTAGATATTGATTACAATTATGATTCTTTGATGATGTCAATAGAAGACGCAATGTTTTTTGTAAATCTGGCAAGAGAAGGGCAATTCAGTATTGAAGTCAATCCGAACGGCAGTTTTAGTAATATTATGCAGCTTGAAGTCGCGCAGACCTCGGTTACTCAAAAAAATGTTGAAATAACAAATAATTTAATTAATTTGATAGAAAAAGCACAAAATACTCAAAAGCCCGTACGTATTACCTTTGATAATGATGTATCCGTTATATTAAAAATAGATAAACACGGTAAAGTTACGGCAGAATTTATTCCCGGCAGTGCGGAAGTTGAAAATTATTTAAGGAATAATATAGCCTCATTAAAACAGCGTTTTGACGAGCAAAACCTTCCTTATAATGATTTATTGTACAGGCAGAATAACAGACAAAATAAAGGAAAAGATAAAAATAATAAAGGAGATAAATAATGCGTGACGCATTTATAACTGCAGTTAATGCTCAAAAAGTTACAAATAACTGGATTCGTGATATATCAGAAAACTTAATTAATGCATATACCCCCGGATACCGCGAAAGACAATTTACGTTTAAGACCTTTTTAGACGGTGCTATCGGGGATAATTCTTTAAGAAATATCGGGCAGGGTAAATCTTCTCCGGGTACTTCTGATGAAAATATATATCTGGAAGGCAGCGGTTATTTTGTATTAAGAAATGATAAAGGACGTCTTGTTTATACAAGGCTGGGTGAATTTAAATTTGACGGTGAAGGCGTTTACAGAAGCTCTGACGGTCAAGCTGTTCAAGGATATATTTTAAATGATAAAGGTGAAATAATGAACGGTGCAAAACCGGTTGACGCCGAATCATTTATTGATACGGCTTTTGACGGCGGTGCAGCTTCTGTTCCCACAACTAATATTAAATTATGGATTGACCCATCTAATGGTAAATATTTAGGCAAATATGAAGAATTCGAGTTTAAGGATGACGGCATATTGTACGGAAAAGCCGATGGCGGAAAGATTAAGACTCCGTTATATAAAGTCGCAATAATAAATTTCCATAATCCGCAGCAGTTATTTCAAGTTGCGGAAGGACAATTTGTGGAAACTGAGGCTTCCGGAAGACCTGTTGTAGGCAGAGGAGAAGTCAGAGGCGGATTGATAGAATTATCAAATGTTGATTTTGACGCTAACACAACGTATTATCAACAGGCTCAAACCCAACTGGATATGGCGAATGCTTTAATTAAATCTCACAGACAATTACTGCAAAACGCTATAGAACTTATGGAAGGTTAATTTGGCATAAACAACTCGGAATGGGAGTGACAATGTCAGGCAGGCTTTACTTTTGTAAAGCCTTTTGTCTTATTATGGCAAAAAAAATTTTTTTTATATTTTATTCCTTGTGTAAAAGTAAGGATTATAAATGAAAATTTCTTCCGTTAATTATAATAATCTTTCAGCCAATGTTTTAACAAAGAAAAATCAAGTTATACCTTCTGTAAAACCTGCTTTTAGCGAGTTAAAATCATCTGAAAAATCACATAATGATATAACTTCTGTTAATAATTTGCCTTCAAGCTGCGTTAAGGCAAATTTTTTGCCTTCATTCGGAAGATCGCAAAAAATTAGAAAAGTAAAGTTACTTGACCTTGCAAAAAAAGAAATGGTAAAGGGAACGATATATAGTGAAAAGATGGATGATTTAACGAGATTTAATATTGAAGTAAGAGGGCAAGAATTAGGGTATATGTATGTAAAATTTGATGAGGCTATATTCCCCGAGGAAGATATGGTATTACCGGAGCCATATAATGATATACCTGAAATTGTATATTTGAGAACGCTTCTTGGGGATAAATATAAGGGAGTAGGCAGTGCGCTTATTGCTACAGCTATTGATTATAGTGAAAAACAAGGTAAAAAAGGATGTTTATGGTTAAAAACAAAAAAAGGATATGCTAAAAGTTTATCTCCTTACAGAAGTGATGAAAATCCAATTCCGTTTTATTATAAAGTCGGATTTAAGTCGCTTGACGAACGTACGGACAGTTATATAAAAAGTTGTCTAAAATCATCAAATTATAAAAAATTGCCGGAAAAAACAGTATTATTTCTTCCGGCAAAAAATGCACAAATTTTTAAACATAAAATATTAGAAACCTAATCGTTCTCCTGTTAAAATTACCTTAATTCGTTTTGCGGGATTACATAGTCTTGTTATAGCGATATGAGAGCATATAGAGTCTTTTGATGTACAATCAAAACATTGCCCGCTGGAAAAACAAGGGGTTTGTCTTAGTCCGTTGCCGGCGACTCTTTGCATATTGGTAGGTGCCGCAAAATTCCTGGCACGGGTAATTGCATCTTGAAGAGTGGGAACAACTTTGTTCATGCCCGCAATAATAATAACGCTTCTTGGTCCGTACATTAGCGCAGCGGTTCTGTTCCCCATGCAATCGATGTTTACGAGTTCTCCTGATAAGCTTATAGCATTAGTTCCCATAAGATAGGTGTCACATAGTAATGAATTTCTTAAAATTTCATTTTTTTCTTCGGGAGTAGTCGCGGTATCGCGGTTGGTCAGTTTGTAATTTCCTTTTAAAACATGGTCTAAAAGACCTGATTCTATTATGGACATTGAACCGCCCCAAGCGATTGTTCCGTCGTGCGGAATAAGTTCAATTGCTTTTTCTGCTGCAGCGCTTGCCGTTTCGGTATAATATGCGTCAAAATATCTTTTCTTTAAATTATTAACAACCTGTTCTCCGAGCTTTCTGTTTCGTTGATTAATATAGGCATTTTCTCCCATGATTTTCTCCTTACCAATATAGACTTTTTATATAGTATATAGGATATTGTTCAAAATGTGGTAATCCTTTACAATTCATTATATTTGAGGATTTCTATGTTAAAAGCGGCGTTAATTATATTTTTGTTGTTGATTTGTGCAATTCCGGCTAATTCAATAAACTTTGAAGGTGTTTATGATAATGAAAAAATTGTTTTTTCTCCTTCCGCAAATTATTGGACTTGTTCTGAAATGTTTTCTTCTGACGGAATTATATTAACTAAACATGTTTTAAATTCCGAAAAAAATTCTAATTATACTTATAAATGCGGTGAATTTAACTTGACTTCGGATTTTGAATTTCTCTATGAAGGCAGATTGATTGGTGTTGATAATAATAATTTAAAATTTTATGAGATTATTTATGTAAATAATAAATTTGAAGAAATTCCGCTTAGCTATAATCAATTGCAAATGTTATTTACAGATGTGGATGTTATTAAGATATCTGATTTTTCATCGGGAACATACACTGTTATCAATAATAACGAGAAAAAGGAGATTATTTTATACAATGATACTGATGAAAAATTTAACAATTATGCATTTACACCGGAATTAAGTATAATAAATAAAGATATCAAAGCAGATATTGTTTTGCCTAAAAGAGGTAAAGTTATATTTGCTGATATTTCGGATAAACAAAGTAAGTCTTATACAATAAAGGTGAAATAATTTGGAAATAAAACTGCCTGAGAATATTCCCGCAAGAGCGAGGGAAGAACTTTTAAAACTTTTACGGGGAAATCGTAATTTTGTAAATTCTACACCAACCGCAAAAAATATGTGTTTGGAAACTTTAAGAAAGTATGCATTTCATCAGGAACCTTATGCAGTGGTATTAAGTTGTTCTGATTCAAGAGTTGTGCCTGAAATAATTTTTGATTGCGGAATAGGAGAGTTATTTGTTGTACGAGTTGCTGGTATTACTGCGGGTGATAATGTTATAGAAAGTATTGAGTACGGAGTAAAAAAATTAAAAGTACCTCTTTTAATTCTGCTTGGCCACGATGATTGCGGAGTTATGAAGTACGCAAAAGACCATTATCCCGTTATGACAGAGGATTTTAAATCGATTATGTCATGTGTATATCCTGTACTGGATAAAAATGAAGACATAACATGCCATAATTTTTTTGCAATGCAGCATACTTTATGGGTAGAAGATGTTCTTATGCAAAAGTCTAAAATTATAAGAAATGCTGTTAATAATTCGGAATTATACATAGCAAAGTGCCATTTCGACCATTCAACCGGGCTTGTTGAACTGATTTAATATTTGTTAAAAAACGTGAAAATTTGTATTTATAAGTAAGTAAATATAACAAAAAATTTTTTTCTCATAATTAATATCTTTGAGATATTAAAAGGATATATTATGAGAATTAATCAAATCGGTGTTAACAGAATAAATTTTAAGAGTACAAGAACGGATATAAACACTGTAAAGACTTTAAAAACAGGTACTTTACCAATAAGTGAAAATAAAAAGATAAATATTTATAATTCTTTGGCAAATATTTCAAAAGCACCCGACAGAGCCGGCATAGAAGTTTTGCTTGATGTAGCCGATAATTTAGCATATGGGCAGGGAGGAAACTCTGAATATAAAAGTCTTTTAAATGCAACGGGGAATACTCCCGAAGAAAGAGAAAATACTGATTGGACATTAATTCTTAAAAACACGATTGAACAGGCTTTAAATACTGTTGACGAACAAGAAAATCAAGATTTAAAAGCAAAATTTGAGCAAATATTTAACGGAGGGAAAAAAGAATTAACTCCTGTTCAAAAGGAAATTTTGGATATCAGAAATAATTTATTAACCGAAGTTCTTAATTATGATAAATTTGAGGATGAAACATCCCTTCTGCATGCCGCAAATATAAGAAAAAATCTTGATTATTTTGCTGCGTCATCGGAAATAAGTGCGCAGCAGAAAAAAGAGTGTTTTGAAAAATTTGTTTATTTTTTAAGTGATGATTATAAAATCCAGCCGCAGCTTGAGGATAAAAAATTACAGGCACTTGATGAAATTTTAACTGATATGCTGGTAAAAACGCCGGAGAGTGAAATATTAACTACAAAAGATATTGACCAAAGGCAATCCGGAATATGTGCAGCGATTTCAATATGCCGAAAAGCTTTGGCTTATGAAGATAAAGTCAGATATTTAGATGTTATAATGCAAGAATTAAGTGCTTCTCCGTATATGGAAGTTTTTGATATAACCGCATTAGGCAGCGGAAAGAAAGTCAATATAGAAAAAGCCGATATTAACTATGATTCTGCGTTATCAAGAGGATACAGAATTATCGACGCTTCTGCTCATACCTGGATGCAAAATGCACACGCAAGCGGCGACGGAACAATCCTAACGGAAAAATATACTGCATTTGATGAGGATAATTACGGTATATATGATGATTCCAGCTGGTATGAAGGCTTGGGAGAAGAATATCAGACCTCTAAGAATTTTTTAAAAGCGTTGATAAAAGAGCGTGAAGAATTAAAACTTATTGATAAGAAAAAGAAAGAAATTAAAGCTTTAACACAAGGGTTGTATTCATCAAAAGAGAAGCTGCTTAATGAATTATCAAGTATATCAGCCTTAACTAATAAAATGCTGGGGTCAATTTTTCCGGATTATTCAAATGAACAAGTGACTGCTCTATATAAAAATATAATAAAATTTTATAAAGGAAACAGCGAAAATAATGAGGTAAATATCCCTCAAAAACTGGATAAAAGTTTAAAAGTTAATATTTTAAGTGATTATATAAAGTCGCAAGTCCCTGATATTACGGAAACACAAACGGAAAAATTAAGTGAATTATCGGAAAAAATATATAATAGTGTTAGTGCGTATTGCGAAACGGAAAATAATTTAGATAAAGCAAAAAAATATTCTTCAAAAACTGCAAAATACAGATACAATCAAAATTTATACCGTGCCGCAGCCGCTCATCGTATAGCGATTGAAGCTGATTTAGACATGCCGGACGGAGAGATAAGATATGAAAAAGCACTCGGTTTAGAACCGGAGAATTATAGAGGTGCTGATTATCTCAGAAAAATATCCGCTTCTTTAGCTTCCGAAGATGTCAGAAAAAAATATGCACAAGAAACTTCTGAAATTCCTTCAAAGGAAGAATTAGAAAAAGAATTAAATTTTGATATTCTCAAATTAGAAAGCCTTATACCCGCAAAATTTGACAGACTTTTGGATGATATGTTAGGTAAAAGTTTGGCGCAATTGTTGTCAGATATGTTTGCACAGGTAAAAACTTCAATTTTGGAAGAAGATGAAACCTCTTTACACACAATGGCGGCAAATTTGAGAATTAAACCCGACAGTAAAGAAGTAATAAAAAAGATTGAAGATTGGCAGCAGAAACTGAGCGATAATGAAGATAAAGAATATAAAAACGTAAGTGAAGCTGCGAGAATATTAGGCTTTAAAAATATTACAATGGCTGTAAATGCTTTTGTAGCTTCATTTTATAAATCATTGCAAAGCGGGATATCGGAAGAAGAATTTGAAAGACTTTCTAATAAATACGGACAAGAAAATTTATCCGCAGTACTGGAAAATTTAAGAAATGAATTTTTTGAAATAAAAGAAGAATACGAAAATATATTTTCAAAATGGGATATACCATCTTCAAAAAGCATAATAATTAAAAGATTTGAGAAAGAAAATCTTGTTTTATCGCGCAGCAAGCTAAATAAACTTAAACAAAAATTTGATTTTATAGCCAACAGAACCGCATATAATTCAATGTATATACAAAACATAAAAGCGAGAAAAAAAGCTAATGAAAAAGTAATGAATTTTTCAAACGAAGAACAAGCTATTTTTGAGCAAATAGAAAAATCGCTTCCGGAAATGAAGTCATATAGTAAACGCAGTTATAATTCAATGAATAATATGCTCTTTGACAAATTAGAGGAGCAGTATGCATATATCGGAAAATTAAACGGACAATTTTGGGTAAGGGAAGAAGGCTCATCAGGGCTTACGTCAAACGAGCAGTTGAGAATAATAGAACAAATAACCGGCAGACCGTATCACATAGAAAGCGATATAACTGAAGCTGTAAAGGTTATAAAGGAAGGTGAAGGAAGCGGAATAATATCAACAAGTGTTGATGATACTGATTATGCATTCCATGCACAATATGTTCCTGCCGTAACGGAAGAAACGTTTACAAATCCGTTAACGGGCAAAAATAATAAAGAAGATGTTTTATGGACTGATAATTCTTGGGGATATGCAGAAAAGGAACATTATTGGAACGGCCGTGACGGGCATGAATATACGGACTACGGTAACGGATGGGGCTGGAAGGACGGATTTATAGTGGATAAATCTATGAAAATCGGTCAGCCTGTAAGAGTTATAAAAGGTGCTGTGGGCGTTGAGAAAGAAGAACAAGTAAAATTCGGATTATATAATGACATGATATTGCCCGGGGCAGCGGTAAGGGGACATCAAAAAATATTTAATCTGATAAACAGTATGCTTAATACAAATAAATGCGCTCAAAGATATGAAGCATTAGAAAAAGCGATTGCTCAAGGATATAAATTATCTCCGGATTACTTGGAACACTTGGATGAAGGCGCTCAATTAAAGGCGGAACGCCTTGAAAAACGTTTGGAAAAAGAAATTAATTCAAAGGAAGATTTTGATAAACTTCAAGATAATGACGATTTAAAAATCATTATGGAAAAAATTTCTTTGTATATGTCTACTGATAATCCGATTTTAAAAAATATGGTTGCAGCTTGCAGTGATATGGAGGAATTAAGTGAAGTAAAAAAAGATTTTATGTATGATTATATTGATACATTTAAGGAGATAATGGGAAAATCTGAAGAAACTCTTTCTAATATCAAAGCATACATAAAAAATGATTTTATAAATTTATATAAAGAAATTGTTGATAAATATTCGGAAGAAGCCGATAAACAAAAAATGGAAGACGTATTGGATCAGTTATTTGACGGCTCAATATTAAATGATAATAAATTCAACGGAAATATAGATGACTTAGAAAATATTCTTTTAAATCATGTTGTAAAAACTGCATTTGATAATTTAAATGATGAAGAAGCAGCAATTCATTTTATTGACGGTACTCAAAAGTTAATAAAAGAAGCAATAAATAAAGGAATAAGGATAAATTCGCTTGAAAGTCCTAATTTGGTTAATAATCCGCTAAGCGAATACTTTATAGCCGCTATAGATAAATATTTAAATCCAAAATCCGATGAAGAACTGTTAAATATAATACAAAGCTTCCAAAAGGCTGATAATAAAACGGCGGAAGACTTTTTAAATGCCTTAACGGAAGAAGATTTCGGGTTATTCTTTAAACCTGCTTATGACTATTTGGAAAGATATAAAGCTGAAGATTCAGCTGTTATAAGAGTATTTAACGAAATAGCAGGCATAGAGGAAATATATGATTTTATCCGCATGTCCGGTGAAGATGATGAGGATAAGGCATTACCGGATGAAATATACAGAGATTTATACGTAAAACTTACTAATATGGACGTACAGAAGTATGTTAAAAACTTCAAAGCCGAAGCATTTGAAAAATATAAGCTTAGACAAGCATTCCCTCAGCCCGTTGTAATTAGTGATGATGATATTATTACATCGGCAAATAATTTTATTACGGAAATAAGAGATACGGTTGGCAGTATATTTAATTATGATGAAACATTGGAATTGTTTTCATTGTATACGGAATTTTGCGATAATCACAAGGATGATGAAATATATAAATCAATGCTTGAGGGTAAAAAAGTTGACGTAAATCAAGAATATATTGAGTCTTTAAAGTCGGAATTAACGCCAATTTATCAATATTTGTGTAAAGATGAAACATTTAAGGATATAACAAATCCTTTAGCTAATATGATAAGTTATTTGAGTGATGAAAATTCATTACATAAAAATATGAAACGCTTTAATAAATGCTTAAAAACTTTCACAAGCAATTTTGATGATTTTCTTCAAGGCGGATTAACCATAGATAGAACTATAGGAAATAAGAATGATGAACTAAAAACATTCAAACAAAATATAAGCTTATACGTAAATTCAACAATTCAAGCGAAATATAGAAACGGCGCAATAATCAGAGTAAAAAATCTGATAAATCTGTATAAAAATAATGCTCCTCAAGATGAGATAGACTATGCATATTATGATTTTATTGGATATACAATATTAAGGCATATTACAAAAAATCCCGTTGCATTGTTGAATGAGTGTGTAAAAGATGTACAAAAAGGCAAAAAGGACACGTTAGAATATAAATATAAAAAGGAATTTTTACAAGCAACGCTTCGGGTTGCGCAGCAGACAAATATTCAATATTCATTGGTTAAAAATCAGCATGAGGGAATTGATTCCAAGATAAAGGATGTATTACCTTATTTCGTTGTATATAAATCAGAAGGAAATTCTTCGGCAACTACCGTTGATGAATTAAATGAATCAAGCGGAATTAATTATTTAATCGCCCAATTAGATAATGCCCAGGATAATCATACAACTTTAAATTTGTTTCTTGAACAGGCAGGATTATCCCGTGACGCCGTAAATGCTCTTATTGAAAATTTTAATATTGAAAAAATGAAAAAATTGACAAACGAAAAAGCAGCTGAAATTATTCAGGATTCTGCGGATTTAAAAGTATTAAAAGGTGTTCATGATGATTATTACAGAAAAGCTCATATAAGATATAAATCAATAGAAGACGCTTTTAATCAATTCGCCTCTTATGCGGAAAGAAAAACAAGAAAACATTCAAATTCTAAATTAATTCAGTCTTTTATATATAATTTAAGGAATACAAAAGTCCAAGAAAATACATTATCCCCGAATGGTTCATTATTTAAAGAATTTATGCAGATGATAACATTGGAATTGTTGGATTCTGAACTGGATAAAGTAAACGGGAAATTTAATTATATAGCGGAACTATATAATACTTCAGTCGAGTTTACTGATTTAATAAACGCAATAAAAGTTCCTCAAGATAGTAGTGAATACAAGGCTCGTGAAGAATTTGTCGAAAAAATAAATGAAGCAAAACAATACTGCAATCAAGTTCTTGGTAAATTATCACAAGTAGTGGAAGCAACTAACGGCATAAAATTTGATAGTAATGAAGAATTATAGTAAAATATTTATCAAAAGAAAATAAAATTTTAACAAAAATGTTAAGCATGAAACAGAGGTAAAATTAAATATGAAAAAATTATTGGTTGCAATTTCATTAATTATATTAGTATTAGATATAGTTCCTCCGGTTTATGCTTTAAACGTAGGAACGTATAAAACCGAAACTGAATATGGTTTGTTAGACGGATTTAAAATTAATTGGAAAAGAAAAGATAAATCAAAACCGTTTATAGAACCGAGAGAAGGTTCTACGCAAAGAGATAAAGAAATAGAAATGCGTCAATATAAAGAAGATGAATACCAGCGTACAAAATATATGTATGACGGAATGGCAATAATATAATGCTAGTTTTATTGCTTTGCTGATACAGGAAAGTTGTCCGAGAAAATTTTGCGAAAGAATGTGAGCGAAATTTTTTGGAGCATAAAAAAGAGGAAACATATTGTTCCCTCTTTTTTTGTATATTTTCTGACTTTACAGAATGTTTGAAGTAAGTGTAAAGTGGAATCTTGCAGTATTTCTGTCCATATTGTTAGCATAATCCGCCCAGCGTCTGCCGATAGGGAAACCCCAATACATGTTAGCGGAGATGTATTTAGTAAGCTTAACAATAATACCCGGACCTGCACTCATTAAGTATTGAGTATGACTTGAGTCAACATCAGACCATTGGAATCTGTTACCGACCCAGCCGATATCATAGAATGCAGCGAGTTGAATACTGTCGCTGATAAATTTGTATTTTTCAGGTAAAACAGCTCTGAACCCGGGGATTGGGAATCTGTATTCAAAGCTTGCATTCATACCGTAGTCACCAATGAAGAAGCCTTCATCATAACCTCTAACAGAGGAAATACCACCGATTTGCATCGCTTCTGAACCCCAAAGGTGTCTGTTTGCGTATTGACCGTTAACTTGTAATAACATTAACTGATTTGCAGGTAATACTTGTAAACGTGCAGCCCCTGCATTAACTTTAACGAAGTTATTGCTTGCCATATTGCGGGCTTTGTTATAATCGGAAGCATCGATAGGAATACCGCCGGAAACTGAACCGTTGAATAACCATCTTCCGTAGTAATCATCTTTAACATCAGTTAAGCTTGCTTTAAGAACTCTTGTTCTGTAGTCGGTTAATATGTCGTCTAAAATTTTGTGACCTGAAGATAAATCGGTATTACGTAAATCTAAAGTGATATCACCATATAATCTGTAATCTTCACCTTTTGCTAATCTTCTTGATACACCGATGAATACGTCATGAGATTCACCTTTGATATCCAAGTATTTTAAAGCTTTACCGAGTCTTACGTTAGAGTATGAATAGCCGACATTTAATCTGGTATCATTTTTAGCAATCGGAATAGAATAAATACCGCCTGCACCTAATGAACGAGATGACAGAGCGACCGTACCCATTAAAGTATCGCCGTGGCCTGTAACATCATGTAAACCGGCATATAAAACGCCTCTTTGAGTACCGATAGCTTCACGACCTTGGTTATCGTATCTTAAGTCTAAGTTAATCGGGAATCTGTCTTTAACGTCAAGAGAAACATCCGAATATTCTTCTGATTCTTCGTTATCAGCGAAAGAAACAGAACCTTTCATATATTCTTCCGTAGACATTTCCGTTAATGCATTACGAACATCTTTAACGTTTAATACTTTACCCGGTTGAATATTGTTATCTGATAAATAGTGTTTATTTAAGTATGAAGAACGCTCCCATTTACCGGGGTTAATTTCAACATTACCATATTTACCTTCTAAGATTTTGATTTCAATAACTCCGTTTTGAACTTTTTGCGGAGGGAGGTAAGCCATTGTTGAAAGATAGCCTTTTCCTTGATAGTAGTCTGTAATTTCATTTGCAGACATAATTAAATCGTTAATTGTAACTTCTTGACCTATTTTAAAATCGACAAGTCTCATTAAAACATAAGTAGGGAAAACAGTGTTTCCGGTAATTTTAATGTCTTTTAATTTAAATGAAACTTGTTTTGTATTAAGTAAATCCATTTTCTTTTGGATTTCAGCTTCAACAACAGCAGGGTTTTTAGTTTCCACATATTTTGTTTGTGCTTCATATTCTTTTCTTTGAATGAAGTTGCTGTTATCGATAAGACCTGCATCATAACCGCCGGTATTAGCCGGAATATTTGTCGGAATAACGGTGTCAGCTGCGAAAGCCGGCACACTGAGCATTAATGATGCACATAATAAAGTTGTTTTTAGTAATGTTTTTTTCATTTGTCCGCTCTCTATATTATAATATTATTTCTACTTATATTACATTCTATATAATACTACAGAAAAAATAAAATATGTAACAATATTAATTTTATTATAAATTATTATTTCCGAATATTGTATAAACCAATTATATGAAATATAAACAAATTATATTTTGCGTGAAATTAAAATATTTATAACATATCTTAACAAAATAATTATTTATAAATTTATTTGTTATATATTAATTTTTATTAACATTAATTATTTATTTGACAAAAAAAATTATGTGTGGACTTTAAATCTTTTGTGTGAATTTTGATACAGATTAAGAGATGTATTTTTAGGCTAAAAAATATAAAGAGAATGGAGAGACTAAGAATGAAAAAATTATTAGGGAGTGCAATTGCATTAAGTGTTGTTTTTTCAACTTCACTTCTAAGTCCTGTATTCGCCGCAGGTGTTCTGGATCCAAATACTTTGCCTGATTTAAACAGAGCTGAAAACGGTAAAGTCGGTATCGGCGATAATCATGATATGAATGTTCAGGTACAAGGCGGGCAAGGTAGTGTAGGTCAATTCTGGTGGAATAATTTTAATGTCGGAAGTAATGCTTCCGTAAATTTTGAATTTTCGGCACATAATCAAACCGCATTGAATAAAGTAGAACAAACAGGCGGTATGTCGCAAATATTCGGTCAAATAACAAATTCGGGATGTGCGACTTGCGGTTATGAAGGAACGGGGAAAGTAATACTTATCAACCCAAACGGTGTATTGTTCGGCGACGGCGCAAATGTTAACTTAAATTCTTTTACAGTTTCAACATTTAACGGTGATTATGATTCAAACTCAGGCGCATTGAAACTTCAAAGACAAGAAAACGCAGGCGATATTAATGTAATGGGTAATGCCCGCATACATGGTGAAGAAGGCGTAAATTTTGCGGCTACAAATATAAATTTATATAACGGTTCTAAAATCTCAACAGGATTAGCTAATAATTTTAATAATAATACCTCTGCAATGGGAAAAGTAAAATTGGTTACGGGTGATGGAGTTACATTTAATTATTACAACAGCGGTTCCGTAAAAGATGCGGATGTAAAAACCTCAAAAGATAAAATGGTAATACAGGTTAACGGCGAAATAGAAGCCGGAAATATTGATATAAGAAATTATTCAAGCAATGAAGGAAGCCAAATAAATTTAAAGAATGCAAATTTAAAAGCTGTTAAGGCAGTAAAAGGCAATGACGGCAGTATTTGGCTGACAGCTGCAAATGATATTGTAATCGGAGAATCAAATATTACAACATCTAATGCTGAAGGCGCCGAAAATCCAACGGGCGGTGATGTGTTAATCCAAGCGGGAAGAAAAGTTACATTACGTTCTTCCGAAGACGGAGAAGTTAAAACAATTGTTAATGCCGTTGGTAATGTTGATTTGATATCAACAAAATCCGATGTTCTTTTAAACGACTCAATAGTTAATGCCGCAGGCAAGGTTAATGTAACAGCTGCTAATGTTGCTGCTCTTGAAAACGGAGCTAAAATTAAATCAGGAGCTGATATTACTTTGAACGGTAAAAACAGAACTCAAATTATTGACGGCTCGGATGTAACAGCTGAAAACGGAAATATATTAATTCTTTCTGATAAACTGGTTTGGGCTGCAAATGGTGCAAAAGTTACGGCAAATAACGGTAATGTTAATGTTGAATCTCAAAGCGGAGATATACAATTATCAGATACAACCTTAAGTGCTGACAACAATGATGTAACTTTAAAATCGGCAGGGTCTATAACATCTGAAAAATTAAAAGGTTCAATTTTAGCAGGCAGAAATGTCGGCTTGGAATCAACTCAAAAGGATGTAATTCTTTCCTCCGTTTCTCAGTTTGAAACACCGCAAGACGGAGCATTTAATCTTAAAGCTGCTAATAACGTTGAAATTAACTCGGAAGCTGATTTAAACTTAAATGACAAAAATTACAACTTTGAAGCAGGCAATAATATATTTTTAACCTCTCAAGGAGATGTAAATATTGACAGGCACTCAGGTTTCATATCAGCTGAAAATATTTACGTAACTTCCGGTAATAATTTAAATATAGATACGGATTTAAATAACATACAAACAAATTTATCTGCGGGAAATGATTTAACAGCAACGCTTAGTAATGCAGGAACCCGTGAAAAAGGTTTAATAGCAACAGCAGTAAATGATATGACGATAAATTCGGACGGAACGCTATATTTATCAAAATTGGTATCGGGCAATAACATGACATTAAATGCCGATAAAATTGCAGCAGCTGCACCGTTTACGGAGGAATATTTAAAGGAAGAAGGTGACAGCACGGGCAGAGCATATATAGAAGCAGGCGGAATTTTTGAAACATCAGCCGATTATACAATAACTGACTCTGCCGAAAAAGTTCAGACAAACGGTAAAATATACGGCGACAGACATCATCTGTATTTTGAAGGCGAAAACGGTGAAAATGAAAATTTCCTTCTTGTAAATAAAAAACAAATAGGGACCTCTCCTTCTACTGAAATACCGGAACCTGAAATACCGGAAATTCCGAGTACGGAAGATAAAGAAGTTGTAGATCCCGATAATTTAGGCGGAGATGTTGATCCTTCAATCCCAGGCGGCGGAGAAGTAAAACCCCCTGTTGATCCGGATAAAGAATGTGAAAAAGAACCAGAAAATCAAGAAATAAATCCGGAAGAACATCCGCAATTGCCCGAAGTTGATTATGGAGATTACGGCGACGGCGGTGACTCAAGAGTTGAAGACGGAGATTTAGACTTATCAAGTATATCAAACACCGTTTCATCATATATCTTTGAACAAGAAGTTAAAAAACATTAATTATAAAACTTCGGAGGGATAATAAATAAGCCGGTGTAAAGCCGCTCGCAAATATATTCCTCCGGAAAAGTTCAAAAAGTAATATATTAAATTTTATTAATTAGTCAAAAGAAAAGTGACAAAAAAATTTATAAATTGTTTTTTGAGCAAAAGTGAAAAAGTGAGTAGTTTATAATGGAGAATAAATCGTGAAAAGACTATTAATTTCCGCAATGGCTGTTAGTGTGATATCATTATCCGCTTTAGCTGCAGACCTTCCCGGAAATATACTTCCGGATTTTAACCGTGCAGAAAACGGAAGTGTTAATTACGGCGATAAAAATGATTTGAATGTAAAAGTAGAAGGGCAGCAAGGAACTGTAGGCTCTTTCTGGTGGAACAGTTTCAATGTAGGCAAAGACGCCTCGGTTAATTTTGAATTCTCGGGACACAATCAAACCGCATTAAACCGAGTTGAACAAGGCGGCGGTATGTCGCAAATATACGGTCAAATAACAAATTCAGGATGTGCAACATGCGGTTATGCAGGCACGGGAAAAGTTATTTTGATTAATCCTAACGGTGTATTATTCGGCGACGGCGCTAATGTTAACTTAAATTCCTTTACAGTTTCTACATTTGACGGAAATTATAATAATGACACGAAAACGTTAGACCTTACAAGAACACAAAAATCCGGTGATATTAATGTATTAAAAGGTGCAACCATATTTGGTGATGAAGGTGTAAATTTTGCGGCAAGCAATATTAATCTTTATAACGGTTCAAAAATTTCCACAAATATCGGAAACAATTTTAATAACGGTACCGCAGCAATGGGTAAAGTTAAAATTGTTACCGGTGACGGCGTAACATTTAAATACTATAACAGCGGTGCTATTGATAATGTAAAAGCACAAACCTCAAAAGACAAAATGGTTATTCAGGTAAACGGTGAAATAACCGCGGGGAATATTGATATAAGAAATTATTCTACTCATGGCGAAAGCCAAACGAACTTGTTAAGCTCTAAATTAAAAGCTGTTAAAGCCGTTCAAGGTAATGACGGTAATATTTGGTTAACTGCAACTAATAACGTAATTGTAGGTAATGCAAATATAAGTACGGAAAAAGCTGAAGGCGCGTCAGGTAATGGTGCTAACGTCTACTTCCAATCCGGAAAAAAACTTACATTAAGAGATTCTAAAGTTAATTCCGCAGGTGATGTAAATTTTGATTCTTCAAATTACGATGTAGTACTTGATAATGCAAAAGTAACAGCTTCAGGTAACGTAAAAATTGACGCGGGAGCTATAGCTTCCGTTCAAAACGGCTCCGTAATTGATACATATAACGGACGCGGTAATGTTGAAATAACGGGAAGAAACGGCAGAGCGCAAGTTATCAAATCAACCGTTAATGCCGGAAAAGATTTTAAATTGGAATCTCAAAAGTCTGATATTTATGTACAAAAATCAAATGTTAAAACAGCCGGTGAAGCAAGTTACATTGCTAAAGAAGGTAAGGCCGATATAACAGATGACAGTCTTACTGCCGGAAAGGCTATTAATATTGAAACAAAAGATGACATTTTAGCTTCTAATTTAAGAAACACTATATTTATGAGTACTAATGATATTAATTTAAAATCAGATGGTAATATAAAACTCCAGGGTACAAAAGAACTCAACGCAATAAGAGGCAAAATAACCCTTACCGCAGGTGAAAATATAGAGCTGGTTAATACTGCCCAAGCTGATGATAAAGGCAGCGCCGATTTGGAATTACGCTGGAGAGAATTGGACTTAAATGCCGGTAAAGATATTAAATTGGCGTCTGAACACGGTAATGTTTACATGAACAGCAGCAGCTCTTCAAAAATTGATTTCCAAAAAGCAAACAACATTGAAGTTTCTGCCGATAAAGACATTACATTAAAAGATGTTGATTTTAAAGACTATAATACAAATATAAAAGCGGGTAATACATTAAATTACTCAAGCAGCGCAAAGGCAAATGAAGACGGCTCTGCTAATATGGGAATTTTCGGTAAAGATAACGTAAATATTGAAGCAGCAAACGCAAAATTCTCATATAACCACGGTGATATTACTCTTACAGGTGACCAAATTAACTCCAAATTAAAAAACGTAAGCAGCGGTATCGGTTTTGCCGCAAAAGAAGGTAATTTGACCATAACAGACGGTGATTTTACCGGAAAACAAGCTGATCTTGAAGCCGGTAAAAATATGACGTTAACCAACTTAAAAGGCGTAACCGATAAAGAAAAAGGCTTAATCGCAAAAGCAGGGAATGAAATGACAATCTCAACCGCTGACAATACTGATTTAGCAGTATCAAGCTTAGTATCCGGCGGAAAAATGAAACTTACATTAAGCGGTGAACAAGGTCAAACGGGTAAACTGATTGCAGGTCAACAACCAAAAGGTGAAGACGGTCACGGCTTGCATTCTTTCAATGAAACCGGAGATTCCGATAATAACGCATATATTGAAGCAGGTGGGGATTTATATGTATATACAGACTCCAGCGCTAAACATGGAAAAAGATATAACAATTCCGGAAGCTCCACAAGCAGTGATAAAATCCAAAAAGGAAAATTAGTCGGCGGTGAAGGTGAATTCTTATATACAATAAAACCTGCACCTGCAGTTGATACGGAAGCACAACACTGGCATGACGCACCGGCTCAGGGCGTAAACTTTAAAGACTATGAAGACCACTACACAGTAGAAGACAGTCATGGCAATGAATATACTGTATACGATGAAACTCAAACATATAACGAAGATGGGGAACCCCAATGGTCGTATAAAATTAAAAAAGTACAGCCAAACGGTGACATTTATTTATATGAAGATGAAACACTGCAAAAATATTCATGGTACAGAAAAGAAATGGACGGTTGGTTTATCGGCAGTATGGACGAAGAAATAGATTAATCTCTTCATAATATGAAAAATATAGTCAAAAGAGCAGTATTTACTGCTCTTTATGCTGTGTTAAGAAATTTTAACAAAATCGAATAAAAATGTAAATTTTTCAGACAGAAAAGTTTTTATATAGTATATATAGAGTATATTATTTTTTTAAGAGAGATTTAAATTTAAAAAAATGTAACAATAAAAAAACAATATGTAAAAAATATAGCAATTTTTTTTTTCACAATATTTAAGTTATTTGTAACAAGTAAAATTATTAAGCAAAAAATATAAAGGAAGAAGAACATGAAAGACATGAAAAAATTATTAAGTACAACAATCGCTGTTGGTATCTTAGCGGTAACTTCATCTGCTCCGGCATTTGCACTTGCAGATAATGCATTACCAAACATTGATTCATTCCAACATGGTAGTGTTACTAACGGACAAAATAATGATTTAAAAGTTAAAGTTGATGGTGCCGAAGGTACAGTTGGTGAATTTTTATGGAACAGTTTCAATGTCGGTAAAAATGCATCAGTTGATTTTGAATTCAGCGCTCATAACCAAACAGCATTAAACAGAGTTAAAGAAACAGGCGGCTTATCTGAAATCTACGGAAGCATTACAAACTCAGGTTGTGCAGGTTGTAACTATGCAGGAACGGGTAAAATTATATTAATCAACCCAAACGGTGTATTATTCGGTGACGGCGCAAATGTTAATGTAAACTCATTTACAGTATCTACATTTGATGGTCAATATAATAAAGATTCACAAGAATTAGTATTAAACAGAAACGGTAAAGTATCCGGTGATAAAGGCGGCATTACAATTGATAAAGGTGCTGTTCTTAAAGGCGATAAAGGCGTACATTTAGTTTCTGATAAAGTTAATATTCTTAAAGGTTCTCAAATTTCTACAAGTATTGTTCCGAATGCTAACAACAATACTGACGCATTAGGAAAAGTTAAAATCGTTACTTCAGACGGTGTTACATTCCAATATCACGTTAGCGGTGCAGTAGATAAAGTTAAAGATGTTAAAGCTTCTTCTCAAAAAATGGTATTAAATGTTAACGGTAATATAGATGCAGGTCATATTGAAATCGCTAACTATTCAACACATGCAGATAGTGAAGTTAACTTAAACGGTGCTAACTTAAAAGCTACTAAAGCTGTTAGAGGTAACGATGGTAATATTTGGTTAACTGCTAACAACAGAGTTGTAATCGATGACTCTCAATTAACAACAGTTAACGGCGGAAACATCGATATCCTTGCAGGTAATAAAGTTTCTGTAGGTTCAAGCACGCTTAACGCTTCCGGTAACTTAATAGCTAATTCTCAAAACGGTGATTTAGTTGTTGACGGTTCTAATCTTACATCTGCAAAAGATGTTAAACTTACGGCAAAGAAAATTGCTTCAGTTCAAAAGAAAGAACGTGGTAACTCTACAATCAAAGGTGATAATATAACAATCACAGGTTCAGACGCTTGGACTAACGGTGCTACAATGACAGCTTCCAAGAACTTAACTCTTAAAGCTGAAACAGGTGATGTTGTTTCTAACTCTTCTACTTTAAAAGCAGATAAAATCACATTAGACGCTAAAGGAAATGTTTCAGGAAACGCTGATGTAACTGAAAGCAATACAAACATCACAGCAGGTAAAGATATCAATGTTAAATTAAAAAATGTAGGCAACAGAGAACACGGTTTAATTGCTGAAGCTGATCAATCAGTTACAGTTGAAACAGACGGTACATTATCAATATCAAGATTAGTTGCTAAAAATGGTGATATGAACATCAAAGCTAAAAACGTAATCGCCGGCAAACCTTATACAAATGAAGAAAAAGTTCAAAACGGTGATACAAGCGAAAGATCTTACATCTACGTTGAACACGGTAAATTCAATTCTCAAACATCTGAAGACAGCTATACAATCTCAGCTTCTGATAAACCTATCAACGGCGGTAAAGAAAACTTAAGACACCATATCGAATATGGTAACGGCGAAGAAAAAATCTTATTAATCAACCCTCAACCAGCTCCGGCTGTTGAACCCGGTCCTTCAGCAGATGTTACAAGACCTGTAGTATCAGTAAACGATGATCAAGCTTCAATGTTAAACAAATTACCTCGTCAACCTGAAACAATTAAAGTTAACAACGCAATTAAAAATAACAAAACTCAATTAGTAGATGTATATGCGGCAGCTAGCCAAATTGAAATCGAAGATGACGAAGAAGAATAAGAAGCAAAGATAAATTTAAAAAAGGAACCTCAAAAAGGTTCCTTTTTTATTGACTTAATTTTTTCGTTTAAGTAACATATTATTGGGATATGAGGGAATTTGAATTTATGAAAAAATTTATAATAGCTGTTTTAGTTTTAAATTCAATGGCAATGGTTTCGTTTGCGCAGCCAATATATGATAATAAATATGGTTCGGCGAAATCTGCTATTCAGCCTTCATCCTTTAACTTGAATAATACTGTCACGCAGGTTGGAAATATTGATTACAATGCCGCTATCAGTGAGCTGCAAAGTAAAATCTCTCAAAATCCGAATGATAATTCTTTATATATTTCTCTTGCTGAACTTTATATCCGCAGTAAACAAACCGATAAAGCTTTTCAAGAGTTAATATATCTTGTAAATCAATCTAAAAAAAATAAATTAAGCAAGGAAGAGTTAAAATCCGCAGATGATTTAGAGTATTCTTTAAACAGGCAATATAAAACAAAATCATCGGATTTATATTGTGAACTGGCTCTTTTAAACTTAATAGTACAGGATAATGTAAAGGCTCAAGCAGCACTTTCTTATGGGACTAATTCTTCATTGTTTATTGAAACATATAAAGAAGTCTTTAATATAACCGGTGATTACAGAAGTGCTATAGAGCTTGCTGATAACTTATTAATAAAAAATCCTAATTTAACGGAGTTGAGAAGATTAAAAGGTTTTTATCTGCTTCAATTAAATCAGGAAACTGCAGCTGCAGAGGAATTTTCAACACTTTTAATTGCAACACCGGATGATGAAGAAGTTAAATATAATCTTTATAAAATATTGAAAAAAAATAATATACCGGAAAAAGAAATTATAAAACAAGTATGTGTATCGGCTCAAGGAAACGAAGAAAAGGCGCTTAGCGAGCTTTCTGACTTGCTTTTAAAAAATAATGATTTCGCCTCAGCAAAAATTTATGCCGAAAAGCTCGTAAATAAATATCCCGAAAATGCAAACGGTTATATCGTTTTATCCGAAATATACAGACGTGAAGGCAATTTAAAAGATTGTTATGACGTCTTAAAATTAGTCAGAGATAAAGCGGATAATAATGAAGCTATTGCAAAATATAATGTTATGCTTGCAAAACTTTCCGATGAACCTGTAAAAGAAGCTGATTTACTGATGAATAACGGTTTGTATCAGCAGGCTTTAAGTGTTCTTGAAAGTTCTAATCAAGAAAACCTTTATGTTATGCTTGGAATGGCGAGGGCTAATTATTTCCTTAACAATAAGCAAAAGACTTTTGAGCTTTTAAATAAAGCAATGTCATTGTATCCTGATAATCCTGATATGTTTTATTATTTTGCTTATATTTTTTATAAAGAAAATGATTTTGAAAGTGCAAGAAATTATATCAGTAAAGCTCTTGAGGTTTCTCCTTCTCATAAATTTTCACTTGATCTGCTTGATGTTATTAATAAAACAGAGGCTGATAAGTATTTAAATCAAATTAATTATTCTATAGACAACCAAAACTATAAAGAGGCAATGCGTTTAGTTGATGAGGCATTAAAAATTGATTTAAAAAATTCTAATTTGTACTATTTAAAGGGTGTAATTTACATTTCATTAAATAATTATGCTGCCTCGACAGCCCCTTTATATAAGGCAATTGAACTCGATAAAAACAATTATTCGGCATATTACTACTTAGGTGTTGCTTTTGATAATTTATCAGAGCAAAAAAATGCACTTGAGTACTATAAAAAATATTTGCAATATCTTCCCTCAGATGATTATGGTGAAAGCGAAAAGAAAGAATATGCTAACGTAAGAATAAAAAAACTTTCTCAATAAATTTTACAATATTTGATAATAGTACAAAAAATATTTTAATTTTGTTATCATATAAGAATGGATATCTTAAAAACATTTGAAATATTTTTATCGGCACCTATAAGTATTATTCATAAGCGTAATATAAAAATTATGCATGTTGAAACAAATATTTTTGCGCAAAAATTGCCGATTGATATAAATTTGGATGATGATATTCAATTAACCGTATATAATAATCAAAAAGTATATAGGCTGTTATCAACTGTAATATATAAAAAAAGATTAAAAAATGAAAATAACAAAAGCAAAATTCATAACAAGCGCCCCGTCTCTTAAGGATTGTCCGGAATTAAATTTACCTGAATTCGCATTAGTCGGCCGCTCAAACGTTGGTAAATCATCTTTTATTAATGCTCTGGTTAATATTAAAGGACTTGCTAAAACAAGTAATACTCCGGGTAAAACAAAGTTAATTAATTTATTTGGTATTAATGACTCTTTTGTTTTTGCGGATTTGCCCGGCTACGGTTATGCAAAAGTCAGCGGAAAAATACAAAATGACTGGCAAAAAAGTCTGGAAAATTATCTTTTAAAAAGAAATTCAATTGTCAGCTTAATTCAAATAATTGACGCAAGACATCCTATTCAGCAAAATGATATGCAAATGGCGCAATGGATTAAATTTAATAAGTTACCTTGTTTTATTGTTGCTTCTAAAGTTGACCAAATTTCCAAATCACAAATTTTTAATGTGTGTAAAAATTTTGAAAAAGAATTAAATCTGGAAGTCTTTCCTTTTTGCAAAACTGATAATTTCTATAATCAAAAGATAATTCAAAAAATTGAAGATATTATAAATCTCTCTGCTTCTAAAATTTAATTAATTCTTGTATTTTCCAAAAATAATCTTATACAATTTTTTATATTATCTGGAGTTGCATAGCTTTTTATTGCTTCAGCTTCGGAGTCTATAATTTGTGCCTGTATTTTATTATCCTTTTTTAAATTATCCGAGCTATTATAAGAAATTTGACTTTTTAATTTCTTAAAATACATAGCCGCAATAATAATCAAAACAACAGAAACTAATACAATTCCGCTGATTATTAAAATTCCGGAAGTTGTATTTATTGGTGTTACATCATTCGTGGTAACATCAACGGTGGTTTGTGTATTGACCTCCGGAGGTATTTGCGGCAAATTTAAATCCGATTGATTATTTTCAACCTCCGGTATTTCAAAATAGTTGTTGTCTTCATTATTAACAGTGTTATCTGCAATATAAATATTATACATTTACCGCTTGTTCACTTTCTTTTATTTCACTTTTTTTGTTTTTGGCGGGTTTTCTTCCCGGTTTTTTCTTTGATTTAACTTTATCGGTATTTGTTTCAGATGTTTTAAGTGTTAATTGAGAAGCTTCATTTTCTTTTGATTTAGATGTTTTACGACCGCGTTTGGTTTGTTTTTGCTTGTTTTCTTCCGTCTTATTTTCAGTATTTTCAACATTTTCAGCTTTTTCAACGATAACATTAACTTCCGATTGAGCTTCAACAGTTTCATTCTTTTCAATCGGTTGAGCTTCAATTATGTTTGAAATTTCTTCCAAAAGTTGTTCTTTTGAGTCAAATTCAATATTATTGTTTTCATTTTGTGGGTTTTGTTGTGAATTAAAATCAGATTTTTTATTGTTAAACTTAAAATTTTTCTTTTGCTGATTATATTGATTATGCTGATTATTCTGATTTTGTTCATTATCATTCAGCGGGTTGTTATTCGGGTTGCTGAATACTTTATTTTGTTTGTAGTTGGGTGTTTTATTTTTAATTTGCTGAGCGGGAATTTTTAATTTTGCCGCTTTAGCTTTAATTTCTCCTTCAACAACGGGGGCAGATAATATTAAATCATCGGCAATATAGCCTGTACCTTGGCAATGCGGGCATTTTTTACTGAATAATTCCGACAGGCTTTGTCCTTGTCTGTGTCTTGTTAATTCTACAAGCCCTAAATCAGATAATTGACCGACTTGCGGTTTCGCTTTATCTTTTTCAAGCGCTATTTCAAGTTCTTCCATAATAGCAAGCTTATCTCTGCGATTATTCATATCAATAAAGTCAACAATAACCATTCCGCCGATATTTCTTAATCTAAGCTGTCTTGCTATTTCATGAACCGCTTCAAGATTTGTTTTTACTATAGTTTCATCTTGTGTATTAGAACTTACAAATTTACCGCTGTTTACGTCTATTACCGTTAATGCTTCCGTTGTTTGAATAAATAAATATCCGCCGCTTGGAAGATTAACTTTTGTTTGAAGCGCAGATTTAATTTCTTTAATTATTCCTGAAGCCGTCAGAAGGTTTTCTGAGCCTTTATAAACATTGACTTCTATATTTTTATTCATATTCCAGTTTTGTAAAATTTGCTGGGTTCTGTGCATTCCGTAGGAGGTATCGAGAATTATTTCGTCAACATCTTCACTGCATGCTTCTCTCATAACTCTGTAAAGTAAATCTTGATCACGATACAGCAAGCTGGGAGCCGGTCTTGTTTCTGCGGCTGTTACTATGGTATTCCATTTTTCGAGAAGAATTTCCATATCTTCTTGTATATCGGCATCTGATTGACCTTCAGCTTCCGTTCTTACGATAACACCAACACCAACAGGCTTTAAAAGGCTTATTATAGATTTTAATCTTGCTCTTTCTTTTTGGGAAACTATTTTTCTTGAAACATTAATGCCGGTTTCCTGCGGCATGAGGACAAGAAAACGCCCCGGAAGACTTAATAGTGTTGATACTCTCGGCCCTTTGTGTCCTACAGGTTCTTTTACAACCTGAACGATTATTTTTTGTTTCGGTGATAATTTTTCTTTTAATGTGCCTTTTCCGATAGCGTCATGTGCGTGTAAAAAGCCCATTTTATCATATCCGACATTTACAAACGCCGCATCTATACTTGGTAATATATTATCTACCGTTGCCAGGTAGACATCGTTTAACAGCATATCACCTCTTTGAACGTAAAATTCACATATTTTTCCGTCTTCAATAACTGCTGCTATATTATCTCTTTCCGCTACTACTATCGCTTTTGACATCTTTTTTCCCTTTTCTGTACTAAAACCTTTTTACAACTTGTTCATTTCTTTGTCATAAAATTCTAACCTTATAATTTGAAAATCTGTATTTGGTGCGTATATTTTTATTACATCTTCCGGTTTTACTGAAGGAATTTCTTTTGATTGTCCTGTTTTAAGCACCAAATAAAGTATATCATCCGATATATTTATTGATTTTATTGACTGTTTTATGTTTACAAGTTTTTTTATACCTTTTTTATTTATCTTCTCTATGAATATTTCATCACTTGAAGATATTGTATTTTTAATATACAACAAATCTTCATTTTTTAAAATACCTTTTTTAAACGGTGTAAATGAATATAGCGCCCATTGTGCCGTAATATCAATGGCGGGAGTCGTTTTATCTATTTGTTCAGCTTTAACTATTCTTATATTTTTAGGTAAAACTTTATTTAATATTTCTACAAGTTTGCCACATTCAATATTATCTTGAATTTCTATATCTATAAGTTCACACCGGCTTTCCACAAATATGGGAAGTGCGATACCCAGTGAAAATTTGGGAGTGGGATTATAACCTTGTGAAAAACATAAATTTAATCCCGAACGATATAGCATTTTTACGATTGTATTTTGCCAATCAAGATGTGAAATGTATCTCATTTCATTTTCTTTTGTAATTTGCAATCGGTATTTGTATGTAATTTGGTTCGTTTGAGGTTGTTTAATTTCTTCTTTTTGTTCGTATTTAAATGGTTTATCCGTGACTTTATGTGTTTTTAAATTTTTGCAAACACCGCAATTTACGCAGTTAAATTCACAGGGCGTTATATTTATTGCATTCATTGCGTTTTTATACTGTTCTATCAGCCAGTTTTTGTCAAGTCCGGTATCTATTATATCCCAGGGTAAAGTTTCATTTATATCATATTGTTTTTGCGCGTCTTCGTCTATATTAATCCCGCATTCGGCAGCTGTGTCCAGCCATAATTGTTTATCAATATTTTCATCCCAGCTTGAGAGATATACTCCTTTTTTGTGAAGCGAATATATAAATTTATTATATCTGTAGTCGCCTCTTGTCATTGCACATTCAAGCTTTGAGGTAAAACTGTTATGATAATTGATTTTAACCCCTTTGATTGATTTTACTTTTTCGAGAAGATACTTAATTCTGTTATAAACCTCATCTTGAGAACATTGTGCGCACCACTGAAACGGGGTAAACGGCTTGGGAACAAATATTGATACGGTGCAGGTTAAATTAAGCCCCTCTTTTATTTCCAGTTCTTTTTTTAATATTTTTGAACGATATCTGATTTTTGAAAACAATTCTGCCATTTCATCAATGTCTTCATAAGTTTCGGTCGGAAGCCCTATCATAAAATACAGTTTAACGTTTGAAAATCCGTTTTTATAGCAGTTTAAAATTGTATCAATTATTTGTTCTTCCGTAAGATTTTTGTTTATAACATTTCTAAGTCTTTGGCTGCCTGCTTCCGGTGCAAGTGTTGCTGTTGTGGCTCTTACTCCTCGGACAAGTTTTGCAAGCTTTTGGCTGTATCTGTCTATTCGCTGGCTCGGGAGTGAAACTGATACTTTCTTTTTATTCATTTTTTCTGATAAACATTCAATAACACTTTCTATATTTACATAGTCATTTGATGACAGGGAAAGGAGTGAATATTCATCGTAACCTGTTTGCGATACGGATTTTTCCACCATTGAAATTATATCTTCAGCCTTGCGCTCTCTGACGGGGAGAGTAACGTGACCTGCTTGGCAGAATCGGCACATTCTTCCGCAACCGCGTCTTATTTCTATAATCGTTCTGTCATGCACGCTTGAAGAATATGGAACAGGTGCCTTTGTATTTTTATTACTCTTTGATATATCAAATATTCTTTTTTGTGTTTTATTCCCTAATTCCGGCGAGTATATTCCTTCTATTTGAGCTAATTTTAATATAATTTCTTCCCTTCTATGGGTATTTTTTAATTCTTCATATTTTTCAAGAACATCAATAATTAGTTCTTCACCGTCGCCGACCATAAATAAATCAATGAAATCTTCAATCGGTTTTGGATTAAAACAACACGGGCCGCCCGCAATAATTAAAGGGTCTGTTTCTTTTCTTTTTTCTCTTTCCGCTGCAATATCAGACAGTCTTAGCATTTCTAATACCGTAGGGTAAGCTAATTCGTACTGAAGAGAAAAGCCGATAATATCAAATTCTTTAGCTCTTCTTTTACTCTCAAGTGCATATAATTCTTGTTTGGTTTCCGTTAAAATTTGCCTAAAATCGTTATCAGGAGCGTAAATTCTGTCGGCTAAAAACCTGTCATCACTATTTACTATGTCATATAATATTTTTTGCCCCAAATTGCTGATTGCAATCTCATATTTATCAGGAAAAGCTAATGCCATTTTAACTTTTGCCGTATCAAAATTTTTATCGTAACTTAAATATTCAGCCCCGATGTATTGGTAAGGCTTTTTTACTTTAAATAGGCTGCATTGATTTTCTACGGATAATATATTTCCCATTTAAGCTAAATCTTCCGGAATGTATCTTTCTATATCTATGATTTTTCCGTATTCATTCGAGGAATTAAAATTACTTAAAAATTCTAAAAGCGCCTCGTAAGGAATTTTATATTTGTAAAGTGCAGGTGTTATTCCGTTGGTCTTTAAAACAGTTACAACATAAAAACACTTTTTGGCATATTCCGTTAATATATCGGATTTAAAGGTATTTCCGTTTTCATCTTTTGTTAATTTAACATATTCAAAACCTTTAAATATACTGTTTTGTATATTTTCTTCCGATTTGTTGGATTTTTTGGAAAAATCAATTATTTTATTTTCTTTATTTTCATCCATTATTTTATTAAAGATAATTAATTGAAAATTGGCAAATTATTTACAATTTTTGAATGCTAAATCCGGATGTCTTGCAGCAAGAGTTTCATCAACTTTTTTAACCGGTGTGTTAATCGGATGTTGAAGTACTTGCTGCGGATTGGATTTAATTTCATCAGCTATTTCAATCATTGTATTAATAAATTCATCCAGCCGTTCTTTTGTTTCTGATTCTGTAGGTTCAATCATTATTGCTTCATGCACGATAAGCGGAAAATATACTGTCGGCGGATGGAAATTGGAATCCATTAGTCTTTTGGCTATTCCCAGCGTATTTACGCCTTGTTCTTTCTGCCATTCGCCTGATAAGACAAATTCATGCATACATTTTTGATTGTACGGCAGCAGGTAGTGTTTTTTTAGCTTATTCATCATATAATTTGCGTTTAAAACGGCATTGGAACTAACATCTTTTAAAGTATTTCCCATTAAAAGAATGTAAGCGTAAGCTTTTATAAGAACCGAGAAATTGCCGTAAAATGCCTTCATTTTTCCGATTGAATTTTTCAGATTATAATTTCTGAAGTACTTGTTGCCGTCAAATTCAACTACGGGAACGGGAAGGAAGTCTTTTAATTTATCAATGGTCCCGACAGGCCCTGCTCCCGGGCCTCCGCCTCCGTGAGGTGTTGAAAATGTTTTATGCAAATTTATATGAACAATATCAAATCCCATAAGTTTTGGGTTTGTATGTCCCATAATTGCGTTCATATTCGCTCCGTCGTAGTATAACAAACCTCCGGCTTTATGAACCAATTCCGATATTTCTAAAATATTTTCTTCGAATAATCCTAATGTATTGGGATTAGTAAGCATAATAGCTGCGGTATTATCATCTAAGGCGGATTTTAAAGCTTCAATATCAACCATGCCTTTTTCATTTGATTTGATTTCAACAATATTAAATCCGCACATTGCAGCACTCGCAGGATTTGTTCCGTGCGCGGAATCCGGAATAATGACATTCTTTCTTTTTTGTCCGATTGATTCAAAGTATTTTTTTACAATCATCATTCCGCATAATTCACCGTGCGCTCCGGCCGCAGGCTGCAGTGTTATTGCACTCATGCCCGTTATTTCTTTAAGCGCAAGCTGCAGATTGTACATTAATTTTAAAGCGCCCTGACAGTCTTCATCATCTTGCAGCGGATGGAGCATTGTAAATCCTTCTAATGATGCTAATAATTCATTAACTTTAGGATTGTATTTCATTGTGCAGGAGCCTAACGGGTAAAATCCTTTTTCTATGCAAAAGTTTTTATCCGACAGTTCTTTATAATGCCGCATTACTTCAAGTTCCGTTACTTCAGGTAAAATTGATGAAGTAGTGTCATCAAGATATTTTTTATTAATAAAGCTGAAATCTATTGTTTCATCTGTTAAATTTATTCCTTCGGTACCTTTTTTTGATTTTTCAAATATTAGTTTAGTCATCATATCCCCGTTTATATTTTATTAATGAACTTTGCTGTATGCCAGTTTAGACCTTTGAGTTATTTCTTGTAATGAGGCATCTTTGTATAGCGCTCGTCCTAATCCGACGGCTTTAGCCCCGGCTTTTATATACGCCGGAATATCATCTATTTTAATACTCCCTGCTGCAATAACATTGATAAAATTCATTGGTCTTAAAATATCTTCTATATATTCCGCCCCGCCCATAGGGTTAGCCGGTGATATTTTAATAAGCTGAGTGCGTGCTTTCCACGCAGAGTATGCCTCATTTGGTGTAGTTGCCGTCATTATGAGCGGAATGCTTTTGCTTTTGCACAGTCTTACTAAATTCATTTGGAATACGGGAGAAACGATAACATCAGCTCCTGCTTCTATTGCTATTTGAGCTTGGCGCTGTGTAATTATACCTCCCGCCATAATCATCGGACGCTCGGTCTTTTTCGCTATTTTTTCAAGCTCTTTAACCATTTGAGGTGTTTGTATAACTATTTCAATAATATTTATACCGCCATCGGTTATTGCATTTACAATGCTTTCTGTTTCTTGGGCGTTTTGATTTCTGAGTACGGCAAATATTTTTTCATTTGAAATTTTTTCTATCGGCTTCATTATTGTTTCTTTCTTAACTTTAAGAAATTTGTTAAAAATACATTTTCTATTTTTTCAGAATTATCATTAGCGAGTATTTTTTCCAAATCGTCTTTAAAAGTTGTTATATCTTCATATTTCCTTAAAATTCCGTCTATTGCGATTGAAATATCGCCGGTTTCTTCCGAAACAATAATGCAGGCAGAATCAGATATTTCACTTGCTCCTATTGCAGCTCTGTGTCTTGTTCCGTATCTCCAGCTGAGTTTTGGGTCTTCAGTAAGCGGTAAAAGTACACCTGCTGCAAGTATTTTATCATTATGAATTATCATTGCCCCGTCATGCAGCGGAGTATTGGGAAAAAATATTGTTAATATTAATTCGGCAGATATATTTGCGTTAATTACTGTTCCGACTTCGTTATAAAATGACTGGTCATCAGTTTTTTGGATAACCATCAATGCGCCTCTTTTAACTCTGCTGCAATATTTTACTGCTTCCGTAATTTCTTTTACTATATTAGTTTTTTGTTCTTTGTTATTTTGTTTAAAATTGAAAAAATTTTTTGCTACAAATTTTGTTTGTCCTAAATGGACTAAAAGTCTTCTTAATTCAGGCTGGAATACAATTACCAATGAAAGAAGAATACCCGTTAATAAGTACTGAGCAAATTGTCCCAGTATTTGAAAATTTAATGCAATTAATACTGCAGAAAATATCCACGCAACAATAACGAAAAGTAAAATACCTCTAACCAGCTTTTCTGCCTGCGTATTTCTAATGAATTTCCAGTATACGTATATTAAAAATAAGAATAATATTAAAACTTGTATAATGTCTTGCAGCGTAAAAGTTGCGGAACTCTTAACAAATTCTTGATTGTTTAAAAAATTTGAATAAAAATTTAATAAATTTTCGAACATTAACTACCTAATTTACTTTCAGTTAATAATCTGTCGGGTATGACATCTGATTCGCATAATTGTTCATAAGTCTGCCTATTAATTATAATATCAGATTTTCCATTATTTACAAGTACGGCAGCAGGTTTAAGTACTCGATTATAATTACTGGACATGGAGTATCCGTATGCTCCCGTATTATAAAAACAAATGACATCCCCTTCTTCTATAACG
>CANPXC010000002.1 GCA_947585605.1 Candidatus Gastranaerophilales bacterium
GAAATTGATTTCGCTAATCTGACGCTTGCCGATAAGTGGATTTTAAACAAATTAAATGAAACCGCAAAAGAAACAAATGAAAATATTGAAAATTACAGAATAGGCGAAATGGCACACACATTATATGACTTCTTCTGGAATTATTATTGCGATTGGTATGTGGAAATAGCAAAAATTCAGCTTCAGGATGAAGAATTAAAACCTAATACTCAAAGAGTTTTAAGATATGTTCTTGATATGACCTTAAGACTGCTTCATCCTGTTATGCCTCATATCACGGAAGCTATATGGCAACTGCTTCCCAAAAATACGGATGTAAAAGCCATTATGCTTAGCAAGTTCCCCGTTTATGAAAAAGAATTGGAATTTAAACAGGAAAATATCCAAATGGAACTTGTTTTTGAAACCATAAAATCTTTAAGAAACGTCCGCCAAAGCTTTAATATCCCCGTTTCAACAAAAGTTAATATTGAAATACTTGCAGCAAGCGGCGAAGAAGAAATTTTTAAAAAGGTTGAAGCATACATTCACCGCTTAGCAAGGGTTGAAGATATAAAATATGTTGATGAAACACATAAAACCGAAAAACAATCTGCTTCTACCGTTGTAAGCAACTCAAAAATCATTATTCCTCTTGCCGGTTTAATCGATTTAAATGAGGAAATTAAACGACAGAATAAAAAGCTTGAAAAACTTATAAATGAAAAAAACAGTCTGCTCGCAAGGGTAAACAATGAAAAGTTCATGGCTAACGCAAAACCTGAGTTGATTGAACAGACCAAAAACAGAATAGAAGAAATAACAGTTCAGGAAAATGCCGTTAACGCTTTGATTTTGTCATTGAAGTAAAAGGATAATATTATTGAAAATTACAAAAATAATTATTATTAATTTAGTTTTATCTATAATTTTTATAATTATTTTGGATTTTATATGCGGCTGTATAATGATGAGCCGCATAGGAGTAGCACCAGGCAAATTAATTTCGGAAATATACAGAAATAAATTTGCTGAAACGAATTACAGAAAACATGATGGCGGGTTGTGGTACATCAAAGAAAATTACATTGCCCAAGCCGGCAACAAAAAACCTGAAATTATATTAATCGGATGTTCTTTCACCTACGGCGACGGATTAGAAAGAAAAGACGCATTTTACAGCGTTTTAAGCAGATATACAAACAGAACCGTATATAATTTTGGGATTTCTGGCCAAGGTCCGCAAGAATTCCTTTATGTATTAAAAGATGAAAATATATATAAATTATTACACGATACAAATAATACGGAATACGTTATATACACCTACATCCCGGATCATAAACGAAGAATATATTCTACCGGCAGGTTTCCTTTAGGCGCAGAATTTTACCTTAAAAACGGTGAATTAAAAACAGATAATCACGACGGACTAAAAATTTTATTCTGTTATCTTTATAAAACGTATAAGAATTTATATTGGTTAATAAGCAATTATTTTGATTTAGACTGGAAATTATTTGAAATATATTTAAATGAAATGTATAAAGAAACTCAAAAACACTTAAAAAACAAAGATAAAAAAACAAAATTTGTTGTATTGGTTTATGAGAAATCGTTTAAAAAAGATAAGTGGGATAAAATAAATAATGAAAATATAATAGTTATTGATTTAAATACATTAATACCGGATTTAAATAATGAAGAATACAAATTACCTGACAGACATCCGAGTAAACAAGCGTGGGAAAGAATTGTTCCGGCTATTTCGGAAAAATTAAATCTTTAATTATTGAAAAAAAATAAAAAAATTGATAATATTAGATATAGGTAGATAGAAAGGTCTAATATGAGTGAGATTTATACATTATATACCAGGTCCAATTTTGACGGTTTGGTATGTGCTTCATTGCTGAAAGAAATTGGTTTAATAGAAGAAGTAAAATTTGTACACCCTAAAGATGTACAAGCCGGAAAAATTCAATTAACGGAAAATGATATAACAGCAAGTCTGCCATATTCAACAGGTGTTTATATGGCATTTGACCACCATTCAAGCGAAGCGGTCAGAACAAAAGACGTTAAAAATAATTATATTATAGAACCTGCAGCACCTTCAAGTGCCAGAATTATTTATGAATACTTCGGAGGCTCTGACAGATTTTCTTCCAATCTCCATGATTTAATGGAAGCGGTAGATAGAGCAGATTGCACAAGCTTTTCTCAAGAAGATATTTTAAACCCGTCAGGCTGGGTGCTTCTTAATTACTTAATGGACCCCAGAACAGGTTTGGGAAGATTTAAACACTTTAATATTTCCAATTACAACTTGATGTTAAAACTTGTTGATTTATGCGCTCAAAAACCTATTAATGAAATTATGGAAGACCCTGATGTAAGAGAAAGAGTGCAATTGTATTTCGATGAACAAGATAAATTTAAAGAACAAATTCAAAAATGCACTTATTTAGACGGGGATATTGCCATACTTGATATCAGAAAAGAAAATATTATACACGTAGGTAACAGATTTATGATTTATGCTCTGTTCCCTAAATGTAATATTTCAATTCATGAATTTTACGGAAAACAAAATCAAAATACGGTATTCGCGGTCGGTAAATCTATTATAAATCGTTCCTGCCCTATAGATGTAGGTGCTATGATGTATGAATACGCCGGCGGCGGGCATGTTAATGCCGGTACTTGCCAAGTAGACAATGATAAAGCTGATGATACGCGCGCAAGTTTAATATCAAAAATTAAATCTTTAAATACACACTAAAAAAGGAGCTAAATAGCTCCTTTTTTATTCCTTGCACTCTATAAGTTTCTTCTCCGTTAAAAATTTCCCCTCATTCTCTATCCATACTTGACTTGTGGTATTAATATTTTGTTCAACCGTTTCTTTTCTTAATATGGCATAATTAATATCAGTGAAATTAATGTTATCAAGTTCTTGAATATAATAATTTTCACTTCCGCAATTATGACAAAATTTAGAATCAGGAACAATTTTATCAAGTTCGAGATGTGAAACTCTTTTAATATTACAGCAGCTGCACCTGACTATATACCATTTGTTACGTACCAATGCACCGCAATCGGGACAGTATGCTTCGTCCACGGCCGGACTTACGTGTTTATGAGAACATTCGCATTTTTGTTTTAGAAAATCAAGCAACATACTTTTTTTATAATTAAATTTTTTTTTAAGTCAAGTTCACAAAAAATAAAAAATAGCAATATTCTCTCTTATTTATAATTTTTTACATATGCAGAGGAACAAAATATAATAAATTTTGAAAATGACAATGATAATTTAATGCCGGTATTTACGGCAATGGGTATGAAAAAAGTTAATCCAAAGAGAAAATATCCTGCAGGTCGGCATAAGTGAGAGTTTTACCGATGTTTCTATCTACGCTGATAACGGAGTCGACCAAATTTCTCTTATCCTGTTTAAGTTTTTGAATTTTTTCTTCAACAGTATTTTTTGTAATTAAGCGGTAAACAAATACTTTTTTAGTTTGCCCTATACGATAAGCACGGTCGGTTGCCTGATCTTCAACAGCAGGGTTCCACCAAGGGTCATAATGGATGACATAATCCGCACCCGTCAAATTCAATCCCGTACCGCCGGCTTTTAAGCTGACTAAGAAAATAGGTATTGTTTCATCCGTATTAAAGCGTTCGACAACCTCTTGACGATTTTTGGTTGAGCCTGTTAAGTATTCGTGTTTTATGCCTTCTTTTGTCAGCCATTCTTTTACTATATCAAGCATATCAACAAATTGCGAGAATAATAATATTCTGTGACCTTCGGAGATAATTTCCTCCAGCATTGATTTTAACTGCTCAAACTTACCTGAGGTTTCTATGCCTTTTTTATTTTCTTTATCATACAGCCTTGGGTGGCAGCAGATTTGACGCAGTCTTAACAATGCTGAGAATATGCTCATGCGGCTCTTTTCAAGTCCGTTTTCGGCAATGGATTTGAACAATTCTTCTTTTGTTGAATCCAATACTTCAAGATAAAAGTCTTTTTGTTCGGGCGTAAGTTCACAGTATGCAATGTTTTCAACTTTATCCGGTAAGTCTTTCGCAACATCTCTTTTCATACGTCTTAAAATGAACGGATAAATTTGTGATTTTAAACGTTTTTCTACTATTTTTTCACCCCTGTCTACAATCGGAGTAACATACCTGTAATTAAATTCCGATAAACTAAGCAAAAATCCGGGCATTAAGAAATCAAACACGCTCCAAAGCTCTTCAAGTTTATTCTCGATAGGAGTACCTGAAAGTGCCAGTTTATGCTGGCCGTTCAGCAATTTTATTGATTTTGCCGTTATGGATTCGGGGTTTTTTATATTTTGTGATTCATCCAATATAATATAGCGGAATTCATATTTTTTAAGTTTTTCAATATCACGTCTTATAAGTGCATAGCTGGTAATAATGATATCGTATTTCGGTATATCTTTAAAATGTTCTTTTCTTTCCATACCGCTTAATTTAAGACACTTCAAGGAAGGAATAAATTTTTGGACTTCATTTTCCCAGTTAAACACAACGGAAGTAGGACAAACGACCAAATTTGGAGCTTTTTTATCCTTCTCTTTCGCTTTTTGCAAGAGAGTCAATGCCTGCAATGTTTTACCAAGCCCCATATCATCCGCCAAAATACCGTTAAGTCCGTATTTATATAAGAACCAAAGCCAGCTGAACCCTTTATATTGATATTCTCTTAATTCCGCATTAATTCCTTTCGGCAGAGGCGCATTATCCATAGTTGAAAATGTTGAAATCTGCTTCCAAAATGCCGAAAATCTGCGGCTCATTTTAAGTTTAAATCCTAAGTTCTGCATTTCGGAAAGCAAACCGGCTCTAAATGTTTTTACAATATATTTATTGTCTTCATTTTTATAAACATCAAACGTATTAAACGATTTTAAAATAGCGAATATATCTTGCCCCGGTACTTCAACAAATCCGTAATTTTTGACCCTTAAATACTTGTCGCCTTCAACTATCAAATTATAAATTTCATCAAAAGAAATTTCTTCATCGCCTACTCTGCCGTATAAATTGACTTCAAAACTATCCGTAGAATCAATAGCAAAATCAATATCCGCAACCATTTCAAACGGTTTGGGTGATAATTTGAAAAAGCTCATATCATCTTTTTCTTCAAACTTCCAGCCTTCTCCTGCCCGTTTTAGGTAGTAATTGTAGAAATCTATGGCATTTTCTTTCTCAATAGCAAGATTATTTGTCTGCATTGGAGCAAATTTGCATGCCAAAAGCATTTGATATGCGCGTTCTTCGTGCGCAATATTCCGTTTAACCCAATATAATAAATCTTCTTTCGGTTTTTTAATTGTTACATAAGGACTTTTTGAAGCGGATTTTGAATATGCAACTCTTGTTCCGTCATAATCAAATTCCAGCTCCGCTTTTAAGGCACCGTCATAATCAAGTCCCATTGTTACAACGTTAAGCGGAGGTCTTTGTTCCAAAGTCAATTTATCTATAATTTCAGACACTTCGCACGGGATTAATTCTCTTAATTTAGGCAGTTCTTCATATAAAAATTTAGCACCGTCCGCGTCTTTAACATCCGTAAATGTAGATTTTATAAGCGTTTGAGGCAGTGAAGAAAGTGCAATATTTATCGGGAATATTTTATTTTTATATCTTCCCCATTTTAATTGTCTTGAGAAATATCTTACTTCTTCAAACGGAATTATATCGTCCTTATCAGGTCTTTGCCAGTATAAAGATAACAAAACATTTCCCACCATTGAAAAATTAACTGCCATGGAAAGTTTCCATTCTTCGCCGCAGAAAACGAGTTTATCTTTTGTCTTTCCGTCAATAACGTCATCTGCCTTGGCGAGCAGCTGAAAAAACCCGTCAAATTTGGCTATCGGAATATCATACCAGCCTGCTTTTTTGTCCAGCCTTGAATTTTTCATTAATTGTTGAAAAATTGCCAATTCAATTTTTTGAGAATTATTTAGTTCAAAATTTTCATCACTGCGCTGAGCTGCAATTACCGCCTTTAACAGCGCTTCTATATCGCGGATTACTTTTCCTGTATTTCTGTCCATAACCAGTATAGAAAAGAAATTTTGACGTCTTTTGGCATTAAAATGAAAAACATACCCGCCCTGCGGATTTTCATTCATTTGCGTTTCACTGTCCGAATAATCCGGTTTAATTTTATATCTGCGTTCCAAAAATTCATCATACACGTGTTCATTTATTGCCTTAAATGCAACAGCTATTGCGTGTTTGCACCATTTTTCTTTTAAAGGACACGAACAAGAAGGCTCAACTCCATTCTTTTTAAATTTGAGTTCAACATCATAAAAAGATTTAAAATTTCCTTTTACTTTTGCTTTAACACCTGTTTTTCCCGCTTCAAAAGTTTCCACCTGTTCTTTTTGGTGGTACTCATAACCGCGCCTCCAGCTCCCCGGAGTAGAGTTATCTTTTAAATACTTAAAATTAAAGTTACAACCTGTCATGAAATCTCTTTAGTAACTCTGCAAAAAAATATTTAATTAATTAAATATTTAGCAGAAACAACTTATAATCTGTTCACAAGAATTATTATACTTAAAATAAAAAAATTGGCAAGTATATATTATATTTTGGGGACTTATATCTTCAAAGTTAAACTATTTCTTAAATATTTCTTTGTATAATTTTATTCTGTTTTCCATAGTTTCATTTAAAAACATATAAGCTTTGTGATATCTGTTATCATATTGAGAAATACCAAATCTTGCAGGATTATACAAATGTCTTGCCCCCTGTTCATCAGAAACAAATTTATCTTTTGTCAAATCGTTTCTTACAAAGAAAGCATTAACTCCGCTTGTTGATGTGCCGACTAAATTATAACCGTATTTTTTTAATAAATGATAAAATGCCGATAAACTTGCCCCCTGACAATTATCGCCCTTCCAGCACCAATCCTCTTTATATTCCATTACCCAATCCGTTGAAGTATCGTTTGCATCATGTGAAGGAGGAATAAGTGAGTTATATTCCGTACATATAACTCTCGGATTAACATATTTTTCATCCAATATAGATTTTAAAACATGCCAATCATTCCCGTCTATATCAACACTTAAAAAGTCAATTTCTCCGCCAAAATTGTGTTTTTTGAAGATTTGATTAATATTTTCTTTTGTTATAAAAGCTTGTTCTAATTTTAAATATCCATTTTTTATAGGAGTGGCAAAAATTTTATTTATCTCGTTAATATGCTTTTGACCGGCTTCAATCCATAAACCGTTCCAAAGTGTTGTTAATAATAAATGTGAATTACATTGTAATCCGTTTTGTACTCCGAATTCTATAAATTTTTTATTAGTCAGACCAATTCTGTGAAAAATTTCATTTATAATTCCATCTTCATCATTTTGAGAGAACACCCTATATCCAAAACCTTCAAGATATAATTTATTTTTATACCTTTCTTCCAAATCTAAATCCCAAAATTCCCCCCCCCTATTGATATTGGGCATTGTATTATTTTTTATGTCAGTTAGCAGTCTTTCTGTTGATTTGCCGGTAATTCTATTAAAAAATTTTTTTAAACTCATTTTATCCTCCATAATTTATAGTTAATTATATCACAAAAACTAATACGCTGTTAAAATCTACGTTCTATCCGCCCGTTGTTACGCTTTTTTTCGGCGGTTAATCCTCAATTGCTTTTATATTTCGTTTAATTTAGTTTGTTGATTTACTGAATTTTTTAATTGTAATCATTAGAATTTAGATTTAAAATAATATAAAACAATGAAGAAAAAACCATTTTTTAAAATACTATTATTTAATATTGTTCTATCAATAATGATTTTAATTATTGCGGAACTGTGTTTTTGTATTTATAATGCATATTCTGTTTCAAAACAGTTTTTAAAGATAAATAAAGAATATTTAAATATTCATACAAAAAATGCCCAAATAAAACTCTTTAAACGAATTTTAAAAGAAAATTTACTTGATTATATTAAAAATTCTTCATATTCATACTTCGATTCTAATGAATTTCGTATGCCTTCGATAATATCCGTTTCAAAAACAAATAAAAATATAGTTACAGCAGGCTGCTCATTTGCTTATGGAGCGGGACTTAATGACAATGAAACATTCTCGGCTGTTCTTTCAAAATATACTCATAGTAATGTTTATAATATAGCAATCCCCGGTGCCTCCCCCAGAGAACTATTATATATATTAAGAAATCCCGAATTATTAGACAAATTAATTCCCCCAAAAAATATCCAATATTTTATTTATGTATATATTTACGACCATAAAAGACGATTATACAGCAATATGCGTCCGATAGTTCCTTTTTTTAAAACAGTAAAATATAATAACTTATCCCCCAAAAACCCCGAACAATATTATACGGGATTAAAATTCATTAAAATTCCGAACACAATTAATTCTTTTTATACTATTAAATATATAAATAATTTTTTATACAATCATCAATATTTTAAAAACTCAAACATATTGTTAAACATGTACATAAAAGAAATCCATAAAGAAATTAAAAAAAATTTTGGCGATACTAAATTCGTAATCTTTGTTTATAACAATGAAGGAAATGAAAACTTCCAAGAACTTGAAAATGACGGAATTATTATCATTAAATCATCAGATATATTAAAAGAAAATTTAAATGATTTAAAATATAAAATCTATGATAAAGAACACCCTAACGCAAAAGCTTGGGAAGTTATTGTTCCGGCTTTTGCCAAAGAATTAAACCTTTAAAAACCATTAAATGATTTTAATTTGTAAAGCTGATAAAGTTAACCATAAAAACAAATAACCGCTATTTTTAAGGCAATTTTTGATTTATATTTACAAAATAAATATAACTTTAAATACGATATTGTTAACAGCCTTGAAACTATTACGGACTCCGGTTTAGATATTCTGTTCAGGATTACAAAATCAATGAAATAAACTTATTTCCCGAAAAGCTTCATGATTTTATCAATAAATCCTTCCTCCGTATTAACCGCAGATGAAGATGAAGTATCCATTTTGGCTAATTTTTCTTTTAATTTTTCCGTATCGGGTGAGAGTGGAGCTTTTGCCAAGTACTTTTCATAAGCTTCTTTTGCACTTGATAAATCTTTTACTTTTTCATAAGCGAAGCCCATTTTATTATAAATTTCATAATCCGTTATGCCGGCTTTTACTGCTTTTTCGTAGTATTCAAGCGCACTTTTAAATTCATACATATCAGCATAAACATCGCCTAAACCTTTAAGAGCGAATGTATTATCAGGTTCTTGGCGGACAAGTTTTTCATAAAATTCCATTAAGCTTGTTTTATCGCCGGAAGCTTCATTTATTTTTATTATTTCTTTTACGGCACCGCTTTTAGATGGGTCTTGCCTGTGGGCATTAAGATATTCAGCAAGTGCAAGTTCATAGTCCTGTTTAAATGAATAACACTTACCCATATTGTAATGATAGCCGTATACATCATTTTTAGCGTCGCAAACCAAGGCTCGCATTTGAAATACCAGCGGATTTTGCGGTGACAGCTTTTCAAACTTATCTATATTTTCACTGCATTTTTCCATATCCTGCGTATTAAAATAATACTCTGCCATTAAAGCAAAATAATTTGCGTTGGTTTCATCTTTATATTGGTTTAAAAACGCGAAAGCATTATCATTATCACCTTTCATCAGATATGCTTTTATTTTTGTATACTCACTTCTGGCATTTTCAAGCGCTTTATCATATTGCCCCTCTTTAATATAAAGCCCCGATAAATATTCACCCAATTCATCCGCATCGGGAAATGCCTTAACACCTCTTTCAAGAGTATTTATTGCACTGTAACGGTCGCCCATTTCGCAATATAAATCAGCCAGCTTATAATATATTGCCATGTCATCTTTATGCTCAAGTATTCTGAAATATTCATCAATTGCATTTTGATTTTTGCCAAGAAATTCATAAGCTTTGGCAAGTAAAAATCTCGCATTTATAATATCCGCTTCCTCCGCGGTAGAATTAATAGCTTTTTTATAATCATCCACGGATTGAGAAACCTGTTCATTTAAAATTTTATATTTTGCTCTGGTAATATAATATTTATAATTGTCTTTGCCGTTATATATATCCAATAACTCCGAATAACCGACCAAAGAATTGGGGTTAACAACAACTAATTCTTCCCAATACTTTGCGGCTTCTTCATTCAGTTCGAGAGTTTTAGCCAAAAGCGCTATTTTTTCAAGATATTCCGCATCATCTTTTAACTTTTCATACGAATTTTTTAAGAGTTCATAAGCTCTTTCATATTGTTCTTCATCCGCTAACATTTGCGCTTGTGCTAAAATTCCTGACGTACTCATTATTTTTCCTCTATCCCTATCGATAAAACTATTATATAACATAAATATCAAAATTTAATTATTATCCCAATAACGCCTTACTGTCTTATTTTTAACACGTACATACTGCTTTTATAGGATTCTTTCAAATTAAAAAATAAATTTATTCATAATTATGTATGATTTAAAAACTTATTTGTACTGATAAGATTAACCTATATTCCTTGGAAAAAACGATGATACACATATCCCTAATCTACAGCTATGATTAAATCATAGCTTTTTTCTTTTATTTGCGGATTTCCTGTTTTTATCCCAAATTATCTCAGGATTTGCAACTTTTTTATATATTTTAAAAGCCTCGCCTTCGCGCGCAATAAAAAGTATTTTATCATCGGAAGCAAAAATTTCTTCATATCCCAATTCTTTAAATAATGCCGCATTTTCCTGAACTATATAATATTTGGCTTCTTGCGGAAAATCAGACTTTAATTTTGGATTATTTCTGTCAAAATTAAAATACGTTATATAACGATTTTCATCCCAATAATACAATTTTTTATCGGGCAGATAAGCACTTATAGGCGAAAAAGCTTGAAATCCTTTTACAATAAATACTTTTTCATCATTTAAATTTTTTCGAATAAATTGTGCAACCTGCTTACAGCCTGAAAACTTATATCTGATATCCTCATTCAAAGCGAACACTCCGAGAATAAAACTTACGGCAAATAAAGTATAAAATGCTATTTTTAACGGTTTATAATTTTGTTTTACCTCGATTAAAAATATCCAATAACAAAAAATCAAAATTAAAAGAAGCAAAAAACTTTTTTGATATGAAATACCGCCAAACCATACTTTGGCGAAAATATATAAAAAATAAACTAAATTTAAACCAAAAATTAATGCTGATTTTTTACTGTATTTAAAGAATGAATAAAGAATAACAATTATTCCGCCATAAAACAGCAAAAAATTTATCTCACCTGAAAACTTAAAAACAGGATAAAAATAGTTATAGCAAAAATCATTCAAGGTCACAAAAAGCGTAAAATGGTGCTGACTATACCCATATACTGCCATATTTTTTTGGTTCATTCCGAAAAAAGAAAAAGCTAAAAAAGCATAATTTAAAAGTAATAGCACAAATAATATTACTGATTTTATTTTTTCATTTTTATTTTTTAATTTGAATTTACCCGCCTCTTCAAGAAAAAACATGCCTGCGAGTAATAAAGTAAAAACGAGCATTAAAAGGTGTGTCTGAGATAACAGTATAATACAAAATAAATATAAAACCGGGTATTTTGAGCGATTTGGATATAAATATGCCGTCAGGAATACAAGAATAGGGATTAAAGAATAATTTCTGGCAATAACAGGCAAGTAAAAGCACATGCCGGCACTAAATACAATAAGGAACTTTTGAATTAAATTAAACGGTGATTTAAGTACAAAAAATACAACAGAAGCGAACACCAAAACAAAGCTTGCTATTTGCATGGAGAAAACAGGTAATCCGAATTTTGCAAACGGGTAAATTAATAAATACCAGAGCATAGGGTGTCCTTCGTATCTTGCAGCGGTATATAACATCGGGAAATCCAAATCTCTTACAAGACACCAAGCTTGTGCTTCATCGCGCCATATTTCATGATTAAAAACTGTTATTAAAACAATACAAAAGTACAGTGCAATAATAAATATATTTATATTTTTTTCGGTAAAAAATTTTTTAATATTATCCATAAAAATATAATACAATAATTCGGATAATTAGTTTTTTTGTAACACTTTGTAAGCTGAAATGTAATACTACTTGTAATAGAGGCATATTTTTAATATTCTTGTAAAGAATAAACGCCGAAGAATATCAGAGCGAATAGAAGGTTGGAATAAATGCGCATATTATTATTTTGTATACTGAGCTTGTTTTTTTCTGCTCAAAAAGCGAATGCATTTAACATAGATGACAGTATAGAAAAATATTTTGCGCCGTTTTCCGATAAATTTTCAAATTTTATATTTGCGCCCGTTGAAATTTTAGGCGCACAAGTGCCTGTTTTAATTTTCCTTATGATTGCAGCGAGTATATTTTGTACATTTTACTTACGCTGTATAGGTATATGGGGATTTAAACACTCATTGTATCAAATATTTCACAAAAAAGATACGGAAGGACATAAAGGTGAAGTATCATCACTCGGCGCATTAGCGACTGCATTATCAGGTACAATAGGGCTTGGTAATATTGCAGGCGTGGCAATAGCAATATCAATAGGCGGGCCGGGAGCAATGTTTTGGATGTGCATGGGTGCAATATTCGGAATGGCGCTTAAATTTTGCGAAGTAACTCTGTCTTTAAAATACAGAACATTCAATCAAGACGGCAGTGTATCAGGCGGCCCGATGTTCTATATTGAAAAAGGATTTGCGAAAAAAGGATTTCATAAACTCGGAAAAACACTGGCATACATCTTTGCTATTGCTTGCATTCCCGCGACAGTCGGCGGAGGCTGTATGCTTCAAACAAATCAAGCCGCACAACAGTTTGTTGTTATAACGGGCGGAGAAAACAGCTTTTTTGCAAATCATACTTGGATTTTCGGATTTTTTGTAGCGTTTTTGGTAGCTCTTGTTATTGTCGGAGGTATAAAAAGTATAGCAAACGTAACATCAAAAGTAGTTCCTGTTATGTGTATCGTATATTTAACCGCTTGTTTGATAATTATCGGTGTACATTTTACTCAAATACCGCACGCGGTATATACAATATTGCACGAGGCATTCTTCCCGAAAGCCGTTGCAGGCGGAGTAATCGGTTCCGTTATTATAGGTTTAAGACGTTCTATCCAATCAAATGAAGCGGGAATAGGTTCTTCCCCAATTGCATACGCAGCCGTTAAAACCAATGAACCTGTTTCTCAAGGCTTTGTTTCCATGCTTGAACCTTTTTTGGATACTGTTATAGTATGCTCCATGACAGCATTTGTAATTGTTTTAACAGGAGAGTACTTAAAATATACTGACGGAATATCGGGGGTCGAGCTTACAAGCAGTGCTTTCCAAAGTGTAATCTCATTCTTCCCGTACATTCTTGCGGTTGTTATTATTTTATTTGCACTTTCAACAATACTTTCATGGGCATATTACGGTCAAAAAGCATGGACTTTTCTAGTCGGTGAAGGTGATAAAAGAGTAAAATTATACCAGTTTATATTTTGCCTTTTTATTATTATAGGTTCATCAATGAACATTAAAAGTGTTATTGATTTCACGGACGCTACATACTTAGTAATGGCAGCACCAAACCTTATTGCAATATTTGTTCTGTTAAAAGATATTAAAGAAGAATTAATTGAATATTGCAAAAGACATAATTTAATTTTTAAAATGAATAAAGTTTGGTTTAAAAATGAGCAATGATTTAAAAAGAACTTTAAATTTAAAAGATTCAATATCCGTAGTAGTCGGTTCAATGATAGGCTGCGGAATATTTATAGTATCTGCCGATATAGCAAGACAGGTAAATAATGCTTGGTTTCTTATATTAGTATGGATTATAGCGGGACTATTTTCACTTTCAGGCGCCATTGCCTATGCTGAACCGGTTTTAAATATAAAAGAAGACGGCGGACAATATATTTTTCTAAAAAAAATGTTTAATGACTTAACTGCTTTTTTATACGGCTGGTCGCTTCTTCTGGTTATACAAACCGCAACTATTGCCGCTGTTTGTATTGCTGTCGGAAAATTTTTAGGAATTTTATTCCCGTTTATTAGTTCAAATAATTACGTTATTGATTTTCCGCTGATTAAAATTTCAACACAACAATCAACAGCTTTTTTAATATGTATTTTGCTCACATATATTAATTCCAGAGGAGTAAAATACGGAGTATTAACTCAAAATATTTTCACCGTGACAAAAGTACTTTCCATTGCAGGGATTATAGTATTCGGATTATTTTTAGGCTGCAGCAGTGATATAATAAGCAATAATTTTATAGGGCAACTTTCTATTGCCGACTTTACCCTTTCAAATGCCAAAATCATTTCAGCAGCTACCGTGGGAGCTATATTTGCGATGGTTACCTGGAATAACATAACATTTATTTCCGCGGAGGTTAAAGAGCCGGAAAAGAATATTCCGCTTGCACTTTTGTACGGCGTTATCATAGTTATGATAATTTACCTGTTTATAAATGTGCTTTATGTATTTTCAATCCCTATAGAACAAATAAAAACAGCGCCGGAGGATATAGTTCCGGTAGTTTTAATGCGCAAAATAACGGGAAGTTTAGGCGAAATAATCACGGCGGTTATAATATTGATTTCGGCATGCGGAAGTGCAAACGGACTTATAATGACAGGTGCCAGAGTTTACTATCAAATGGCAAGAGATAATTTATTATTTAATTGGCTGGGGATAATTAATAAAAAAACAAATGTTCCCGTAAATTCATTACTGCTGCAATGTTTATGGGCGGGAGTATTTATATTATTCTGCGGAAACTATACAGAGTTATTGGATTACGTAATATACGCGGCACTTATATTTTATGTACTAACGGCGATAGGGATATTTGTATACAGATATAAATATAAACAAAGTATTCAAAACAAAGTCAATAGCGCGTTTGGAATATTTTTTATAGCCGTGGGGAGTTTTATTATCTATTCTTTAACCATATATAAATTTGCAAGTTCAATGAAAACGCTGTTAATCATTGCAACGGGCATTCCGATTTATATAGTCTGGAAAAAGTATAAATTACAAAAAACTTGTACAAAATAAGACAAAAATGTTATCATATTTCCGATAACTATTATTTAAATGAGGTTAATATGATAATTGATGACTTATTAAAAGAAGTAGTAAGCTACAAAGCCAGCGACTTACATATTTCCGCAGGGCTGCCTCCGGTTATAAGGGTGGACGGTAACTTACTCAGAACTAAGTATGAACCGTTTACTCCGCAGGGAGTAGAAGATTTATTATTCCCAATGCTCAATAATGAACAGAGAAGAAACCTTGAACAAACCTGGGAACTTGATATGTCATACGGTATAGAAGGATTAGGACGTTTCAGGGTAAATATTTACAAGAATAAAGGTACATACGCAGCTGCCTTCAGAACAATTACCAGTGTTATTCCTTCATTTGATACATTAGGATTATCTGAAACCGTAAGAAAAATAACAGAACGTCCGAGAGGATTAATTCTTGTAACAGGGCCTACGGGAAGCGGTAAATCAACAACACTGGCTTCGATGATTGACTATATAAATGAAACAAGAAGCGAACATATACTTACGATTGAAGACCCTATCGAATTTGTACATAAATCAAAGAAAAGCGTAATTCACCAAAGAGAACTCGGTCAAGATACGCGTTCATTTGCAAATGCACTTAAATCCTCATTAAGAGAAGACCCTGATATTATACTTGTCGGCGAAATGCGTGATATAGAAACAATAAGTTTGGCATTGACAGCAGCAGAAACCGGACACTTAGTTTTCGGAACACTGCATACATCATCAGCCAGCCAAACCGTTGACCGTATTATTGACGTATTTCCGGAAGGTCAGCAGCAGCAGATAAGAGTTCAGCTCGGCGGCTGTTTGGAAGGAGTATTTGCTCAAACATTATTACCAAGACTCCAGCCGGACGGTACTAAAAAAGGCCGTGTTATGGCGCAAGAAATTCTTATAAAAAATAATGCTGTTTCAAATATGATAAGGGAAGGGAAATCGGCACAATTATATTCCGCAATTCAAACAGGTGCGGGGGTAGGTATGCAAACACTTGAAACTGCATTAAGCGAACTTTATAAAAAAGGACTTGTAAGTGCTGACGATGCGCTCGCAAAATCACAAAGACCTGATGAATTAAGAAGATTAGCAGGGATTAATGCTTCATAATTCACATTACACAACATAGAATAAAAATGTTATAATCAAATCCGCCATTAAAAGAAAAACAGTAGACTTAATGGCGGCTTTTGTTGTTGATATACCAACGCCTTTAGCTCCGCCATGGGTTTTATATCCTTGCGTAGCACAAATTAAAGGAATAATTACTCCGAATATAAAGCCTTTAAGAATACTTATATATATATCACGTGTATTTAACCACAGCCAAACAGAAGACATATAACGATTAGGATGAAGTCCTATAGCAAAATACGATACAATCATGCCGCCCAATATACCGAATAATTCGGCTAAAATAACAACCATTGGAACAGTAAACGCACCTGCAATAATTCTTGGTGCAAAATAATAACCGACTGGGTCAACCTTCAATGTTTTAATTGCATCTACCTGAGAAGTAACTTTCATATTGGCAATTTCCGCACTAATTGCAGTGCCTGCTCTTGCACTTATAGCGAGGGCCGCAAATCCCGGTGCTAATTCACGAATTAATGCAACCGCCAAAAAACCGCCGACATAACTTTCTGCACCTGACATCAAAAATTGTTTTGAAATTTGGATTGCAATAACAGCTGCCGCTATAAATACAATAGAAAGTGCGATGGGCAGTGAATCATAGCTAATCATTGCCGCTCTCGATAAAACGGAATCTTTTTTTAAATTCCCTTTGAGAATATATTTAACTGTTTGTATTAAATTTTCTATACACAGTCCTAAAAAACTAATCATTTAATTTTCCTTATTTTACATTTCTGTCAAAGAAAGAAGCGACTTCTTTAAGCGGGATATAATGCGAAATGGGTCTGCCGTGCGGGCATGTATAGGGATTTTTTGACGCCCTCAATTTTTTAACTATTTCCTCCATTTGCCACAGCGTGAGTTTCTCTCCTGCTTTTACGGAAGCTTTACAAGATATTGTTATTAATATCTTTTCTTCTATTGTATCCGGATTATTTTCCGGAGAGTCTTTTAAATTTTTAATTAATTCCGACAAAATATCTTTCGGTTTTACTTTAGATAATATTTGAGGAATTTTTTTAAATATTATTTGTGTATCAGAAATTTTTTCTATTTTATAACCGAATTTTTCAAGATGATTAGAAGCATTATCTAAAATTTCAATTTCTTCGGGTGAAACATCAAGCACATCAGAAATAATTAATAACTGAGAAGCGATTTTTTTTTCTTTTTTAAGCTTTTCATAAATATATCGTTCCTGGGCAATGTGTTGATCAATAATTTCCAAATTATCATCATTTTCGACCAGAATGTATGTATTATTGTACTGCCCAATAACATTAATTTGTTTAAGTTTTGAAGGGATTTCAAAGTTTATATCAATTTTCTTTTGTTCAGTTTCTTCCGAGAAATCATTTTCAACATCTTCTATTTTTCTTTCGGCGGGGAACTCTATAAAAACGTCATCATTTTCTTCCTGATTATCACCGGTGCCAAATTGAGGCAATGTTTTCGGGAAAGAAATTATTTTATTTGACTGTTTATTTTCATTAATATCAGATTGTTTTTGAGGTTCAGGGTTTGTATTTGAATTTAAAAGTGCGAAATCTATAGCGCTTTGAACAAAGCTGAATACTTGATTTGGTGATTTGTAGCGAATTTCACGTTTAGTAGGATGAACATTAACATCAATATCATTAGGACTAATTTGTAAATTAATAACAACAAAAGGGTATCTGCCCGAGGGGAGCATATTTTTATAGGCGACATCAATAGCTTTAATTAAAATAGGGCATTTAACCATGCGGGAATTAACGAAAGTAAATATTGATTTTTTGCTTGAGCGTGTATAAGAAGGGATAGAGGCGTATCCTGTCAGTTTCATTGCGCTGAAAGCGTCAACTTTTTCAATTTTTTTAAGTTCATTTATCAGGGAAGAAGAGTATAAATGTGTAATTCTCATCATTAAATCAGAATTAACCGTTGTTGAAATGACAGCTGCACCGTCATTTTTAAGGATAAAAGCTATTTCGGTGTGAGAAAGAGCTAAAGCTTGAATAAGTTCCTGAATATATGCGAATTCCGTTTTAGGATTTTTGAGGAATTTCAAGCGTGCGGGCTGATTAAAAAACAGGTCATTAACTTCCATAATTGTACCGTCAGCGCAGCCGATTTTTTGTGATTTTACAACAGAGTTTTCACATGTAACTTTTGTACCGAAGTCACAATCTTTTGTTTTAGTAGTACAGCAAACGCGGGCAACTGATATAATACTGGCAAGTGCTTCACCTCTAAAACCGAGTGTTTGGATATTAAACAAATCTTGTTCCGAGTTTAATTTGCTGGTCGCATGTTTGGTAAAAGCCAATTGAATATCATCGGGGTATATTCCGCAGCCGTTATCAGCCACTCTAATATTTCTGCATTCATTTGAGATAGAGATTTCGATTTTGGTTGCACCCGCGTCAATAGAGTTTTCCACCAATTCTTTAACCACACCTGCGGGTCTGTCTATAACTTCACCTGCCGCAATTTGATTTATTAAATTAACGCTTAATTGTTTTATTCTTCCCATAAGAGTATTGTATTACACATAAGATTAACATGTCCTGTTTAAGGATAAATAATGTTACAATTTTTATTTAATAAATTTTTGGGTGATATAATATAAATATCCGGGTAAAATATACGATAAATCGGAATGCGTGACGATACCGGATTATAATGCGGGCGTAATTCAGTGGTAGAATGCAACCTTCCCAAGGTTGACGCCGAGGGTTCGAGTCCCTTCGCCCGCTGTTTTTTGATGTTTTTTTATTATAAAAAATAAAAGGGACGAGAAGCCTCTCAAGGTGAAACCTTGATTTGGGTTCGAGCGGAATTTCCGTAAAACGGAGCCGAGCGAAGCGAGCGAGTTTGAAATAGTGAGGGCAAGCCGAATGACAAGCGATAGCGCAATGAGGCGCTTGCCCGAGAGGGAGGAAATTCCAAGACAGAATTATTCCCAATTCCCAGCCAATCTTGCCCGCTGTTTTTAATGTTTTTTATTTTTAATAAAATTAAAAATAATTTACAAATTATTTGGAAACAAATTCTCGGTTTCTTTAGGCTTTATTCCAGTCTAATTTATTGCTGAAACTTACATTACACTTGCTTCCCGGGACACATTGATACGCAAAAGCCGCAAAGTTTAACGGTGTTCTGCCCATGGTAATATAATTTACGTTCGTATCATCAACATGATAAGTTGTTTTTTTCCCTACCAATTTACCGCCTTGATAATGTTCTTCCGTCACCCCTTGATGTGTGGGATCAACAGTAACCCAGCCGTATTCATCAAAATACACTTCCACCCAGGCATGAGCCGTAACACCGTCTTCAAGCAAGTCGCCCTTAACAATTCTTGCCGGAATTTTTTTCGCTCTGCATAATGCAGTCATAGCCGCAGAATATTCACTGCACTTACCTTGCTTCCTCATCAGTGCTTTTTTTGCTCCGATTGTAGGTGTTGCCATACTATAATGTATATTTTTTTGAAGATAAACATACATATTTTGAAGTATTTCAGCCCTGGAATTACCCTTTATTGAATTAGCGATATTAACTATATAAGGGTCATTAGATTCAATAAATTTTTCAGGTTTTAAATACGGAGATAAATCCTGAACGGGAGTAAAATTTTTATTTAGTACTCTTGCCACAGCTAAATCATAAGTTCTGACTTTAGCAAGCCCTTCGAAAATAATATTAATATTCTTAGACGGCATATCAAACTGGTATTCCGCAATAGTATCAGAGCCAACCTTATATACTTTATTCGGTTTTTGGGGTATTGAAGTTAATTTTATAAATTGTCTTTCAGGCTCATTTTGAGGAATAATTGTTTTTAAAATAATTTTCTGAACGCGTCCTTTTGGAACAATACTATAAATATATTTAAAATTATAAACTTCAAACGGAGGTAAATCCGGATTTTGTTCGGCAGGTTGAGGTTCTTGCGAATTTTGTGCAGTATCATTCTGCCCCGGCGCGGGATTTTCAACTTGTTCAGGATTTGTATTATCCTGCTGCGGATTGGGGTTTTCTTGTTGAGCAATATTTTCCTCTTGCTTTGGCTGCTGGGAATTAATATTATCTGAAGGATTTAGTCTTAAATATAACAAATATCCGACAAAACAAAATGCCAAAATTACAATTACTATAAGTATTTTATTAATTATTGCAAGTCCGTTATTACCGCTCTTTTTCATACAACCACCTCAATAAAAAAATTATATCATATTTTTAGATTTTATTGAAAAAAAAATATCTTTAAGATAATATAAGCAATAGCGATACGAATTTGCCGATGTGGCGAAATTGGTAGACGCATCAGACTCAAAATCTGACGCAGCTCACCCTGTGTGCCGGTTCGAGTCCGGCCATCGGCACCATAAACCTCCTATTCGGGAGGTTTTTTATTTTATGGATTTATTATATAATCAGTTATAACTAAAAACATGAGAAGGAATATTATGGAACGTGCAGCTGTTTTTGCTCATTACAGTAAAAATAATAAGATAGAAGAATATGTAATTTATTATTTAAAAGAATTAAATAAATTCGTTAAAAACATTATTTTTGTTTCCGATTGTTCACTTGATGAAAAACAGCAAAATAAAATCAAAGATTATACTTATAAAATTATTGCACAAAGACATGGCGAATATGATTTTGGTTCTTATAAAAGGGGATATCAATACCTCCAAGAAAACAACCTGTTAAATAATATTGATGAATTAATTTTCGCAAATGACTCTTGTTATGCACCTTTATATCCATTCGATGATATGTTTAACACAATGTCAAACAGAAAATGTGACTTTTGGGGCGCAACGGCAAATTCCAGAGGACTAAAACGTATGGGGGGGGGGATTCCTTATCTGGATATTGATTTCTACCATATACAAAGTTATTTTTTAGTGTTCAAGCCCTCTGTTTTTAATAATAATCTTTTTAAAGATTTCATAAATTCCGTTAAACATGAAGCTAACAAAGTCGAAGTCGTTATAGAATACGAATTAGGACTTAGTAAATTACTGCTTGATAACGGTTTTATTTCAGACGCCTACAGCGAATCAAGTAAAACATATCTTAAAACTTATGACGACAGATACAAAGAATTAATACTTCAAGAAAAATCTCCCTTTTTAAAAAGAAATTTGGTTTTATGTAATTCTTTTCCGCCAAAAATTATTTTTCACTTGAAAGAAATAATTAATCAAACAAATTATGACTACAATATAATCTTAAAAGACAGAATAAAATATACAAATATAAAAAATATTATAAAAATATATAAAAAAAATAAATTCAGACTAAGTCTAAAAGAAAAAAAACTAATACTTTTTAATCATACTTATTATTTTGGGCGAAAAAAATAAACAGAAATTTTTATAATTTTTTGTCAACCGGTTAACAAAAATTCATATCAGGATTGACAAACATCAAAAAAAGATTAATAATATTGTTAACGAGTTAACAATATTGAGGCTGTAATGCAAACTAATATTCCAAACACTTTATTTACATTATTTGATATTACAAATCAGCTGGATGTCTTATACAAAGAAGAATTTGGAGATATTTTAATCAATTATTCCTTTACGGAAATGCATTGCATTGACTGTATTGGTAAAATTGAAAATCCCAATGTAACTAAAATAGCGATGTATTTAAATTTAACAAAAGCCGCTATCAGCAAGGCGATTAAAAAATTAACCGATAAAAAAGCCGTTATTACGTATAAAAATCCCGATAATAAAAAAGAAACATATTATAAATTAACTCAAACAGGGAAGGAAGTTTTTGACAAGCATTTAAAAATGCACGAAAACTGGTGCGAAAAAGATAAAATATTTTTTAAACGGTTTGATAAAAAAGAATTAGAGATTACTTATGCGGTTCTAAACAAATACGCAGAAGCATTACAAGAAAGATTAGACGGCATAAAGGAGAATTTAAAATGAAAAAAACGTACAAAATTGAAGTGGATTGCGCTAATTGTGCTAATTTAATGGAAGAAGAAGCAAAAAAGACATACGGAGTCAAAAATGCAGTGGTTAATTTTATGGCACAAAAAATGGAAATTGAATTTTTAGATGAAATTGATATTAATAAGGTTATGAAAGAAGTTTTAAAAAACTGCAAAAAAGTCGAAGAAGACTGTGAAATTTTTATATAAACTTCAGTTTAATAAATCCCTTAAGGTTGATAGTATGAATAAAAAACAAAAGAAAATGTTAATTCGGATTATTATTGCCGCTTTATTACTGGTCGGACTTCATTTTATACCGATTAAAGGGGTAATAAGATTTACTGCTTATATGTTTCCATATATCATAATAGGATATGATATTATCAAAAAGGCATATAAGGGCATAATAAACCGCAAACCGTTTGATGAATCTTTGCTTATGGCAGTAGCTACGCTCGGAGCAATTGCCCTTGCTCTTTACAATGAAGCACACGGGCGGACGGGCGATTATGTTGAAGCCATTGCAGTTATGCTTTTTTATCAGGTCGGAGAATTTTTTCAAAGCGTTGCGGTTGCTAAAAGCAGAAAAAATATCTCGGATTTAATGGATATAAGGCCGGATTATGCGAATATTGAGAAAAACGGAAAAATTGAAAAAGTTAATCCCGAAGAAGTTTCTATAGGTGATACAATTATTATCGCCGCAGGTGAAAAGGTTCCGTTAGACGGAGTTATTTTGGAAGGTCATTCGTCTTTAAATACCGCTGCCCTTACGGGTGAAAGTATTCCAAGGTATGTTAATGTAAACGACGAAATTATTTCAGGCTCAATTAATTTAAACGGATTGCTAAAAGTTAAAGTAACAAAGAATTTTAGCAATTCTACAGTATCTAAAATACTGGATTTGGTTGAAAATGCAAGTTCAAAAAAATCGAAATCCGAAGATTTTATAGCAAAATTTGCAAGAATTTATACTCCTTTTGTTGTGTATTGCGCTATAATTCTTGCAATATTACCGCCGATATTTGAAATGTTATTTTTAAACCAACCTGCGATGTGGAGTACATGGCTGTATCGGGCATTAACATTCCTTGTAATAAGCTGCCCCTGCGCTTTAGTTGTAAGTATTCCCTTATCGTTTTTTGCGGGTATCGGCGGAGCTTCTCGCGCGGGTATTTTAATTAAGGGGTCAAACTATCTGGAAACGCTTTCCAAAATTAACACTATTGTATTTGATAAAACAGGAACATTAACAAAAGGAATATTTGAAGTTAATGCAATTCATCATAACAAAATAGATGAAGAAAAAATAATAGAATATGCCGCTCTTGCAGAGAGTGCAAGTTCTCATCCTATTGCCCTCAGCTTAAAGAAAGCATACGGCAAAGATATTGATTTATCACGTGTTAAAAATATTCAGGAGATAAGCGGCAACGGAATAATTGCGCATATTGATGATTTAGAAATCATCACGGGTAATGAAAAAATCATGGAAAGGTTTAATATTCCCGCCATTAAATGTCATTCCATAGGTACAATTATTCATATAGCAATTAACGGAAACTATATGGGGCATGTGGTAATTTCGGATGTAATAAAGCCGGAGTCGGAAGCTGCAATTGAAAATTTAAAAAAATCAGGCATTAAAAATATTATTATGCTTACCGGAGATTTAAATAAAGTTGCCGGGGAAGTAGCAAAAAAACTTAAAATAGATAAATTTTACGCAGAGCTTCTCCCGGATGAAAAGCTCGCAAAAGTTGAAGAATTAATTAACAACAAAAATTTATCGGCATTTGTCGGGGACGGGATTAATGATGCGCCTGTTTTAGCAAGAGCTGATATCGGTATTGCAATGGGAGCTATGGGTTCTGACGCTGCGATTGAAGCTGCCGACGTAGTTTTAATGGATGATAATCCCTTAAAAATTGCTGCTGCAATTAAAATTTCTAAAAACTGCTTAAATATTGTTAAAGAAAATATCTTCTTTGCCCTCGGAGTTAAATTTGTATGTTTGGTTTTAGGGGCTGTCGGTATTGCAAATATGTGGCTGGCGGTTTTTGCGGATGTCGGAGTTATGATAATTTGTATTCTAAACGCCTTCCGCGCTTTGTTAAATACTAAATTACATTGATTTAACAATATTTAATCTGGCTTTATCATGATATTCTTCTTTAATTAAATAATATATAAATAAGTCTATTGTTTCATAAATATTATTCGGAGAATTTTTTATGAGAAACTTATCAATACCGGCTTGTGCAATTTCTTCCAGCTTTTCAAGCGATACAAAATCAGAGTCTGATTTTAATTCTTCAAAATTGTTATATTTTAAAGGATAATTATTATAATTTACTGTTTGAAATTCAAGAATTTCACTACTTTTTCTGTCGTATAATTCTTTATCTTCTTTTTCAAAGAAATTTAAGTTTAAAATATACTTTTCAGCCTCAGGTAAAATTTTATCCGTATTATTTAAATAATTACGATATCCGCTTATATATAAATCATAAATTTCATTGTTAGTCTCATCCTCTAAAATTTGGGGTTTTATTAGTTTTATATTTGAATACTTTTCCTTAATATATTTTGCAAGAGACTGATTATAAACAACCGCGTAAAAATTTGGTTTATCAGATACTTGCAATATATTATTTGAATATAAATCATAAACCGAATGCTCATTTAATTGAGTATTTGTGAAATCGTAATAAATACCGCAATTATTATTATTTGCTATATATAATACTCTCTGCACCTCCTCAATCGGAATAAAATTTCTGTCTGAATATTCGCTTGACCAAATACAATAAGAAAAATGCCCGTGTAAATTTATTGTATCAATATTTTCCCTAAATATTTTAGGATATGATGTTTTTAATTCAATTAATTTGTGACCTAATTTGGTATATCTGTCTAATACAGATAATATAATATTATATTTATGCATTTTCTTTTCTTTCTTTCCCGGTATAATTTTGTTTAACATATTCATATATTAATAGATTTCTTATTTTATTCTGATATTGCGGTTTTATTAAATAATAAATATAACTTTCAATTATATCAAATGTGTTGTATACAACATTTACATCCTGGAAAATTTCACAATCTGAAATCATAAAATTAAATCTACCGTTTTGTGGGAATTTTTTTATTGTATCAATTGAAATAAAATTTTTATTTTGCTGAATATCATAAAAATTTATATCCGTTTTTAAAGGACATAAAAAATTATTTTCATTTTTGATAAAATGAATTTGAGAATTTGCCGTATATTCCCGGTGAAAATCATATAAATTACAGTCAGGACTGCACATAGGATTTAAAATTAAATATATATTTTTTTGTTTTTTTAATTTTTCAACATCAAGTAAATGATTATATCTGTCCTCAATTAAAATATTATTTTGTTTAACATCGTTAAAATCAACTATTTTAATCACATTATATAAAGGATAATTTTTTCTTATGTAATCCGCTAATATTTTAGATTTCACAAAAACACAATTATTTTTTTTATAACACTGCTTTAAAACTATATTAGAAAAAGTATCACACAGATATTCTTTTTTTATTAAATTATTATTAAACATTAAATTTACGGAAATATTATTTTTTTCATAAAATTCGATTATTGTACTTATAGTTTTAAGATTTGTATATTTGCCTTTTCTTCTCACCGTCCAAACAGAATAAGGAAAACATCCGTAAACAAATGAAATCCGATGATTTTCACGGAAATATTCACTATGTTCATTTTGAAGGTTTATTAATAATTTATTAATAAAAAAACCGCTTAATAAATTCGGCAATCCGAAGTTCAATAACTTTTTCTCCGATTTAAATAAGTTTAATTTACCCGTAATATTTAAAAACATAAATTAATATTATCACATTTGAAAAATAAATTATAATATTTTATAATCTAGCAATGTTAGATTTAGAAAAAATTAAACAGTTATTTCAAAATTCTTATACACAAATAAATACAAACCATAGTGAAGCATATTATGCATTTAAAAGTTTTACAGATAAAACGGAGAAAAAAATTCCGATTTTGGTAAATTATGATACACACTCCGATATTTATCAAAATTTTAAATTATCATACAACGATTTAAATATTGCAAACTGGGTTAATTATTGTATTCGTGATTTTCATATTAAAGAAATATTCTGGGTTATTCCTCAATATATTACAGAAAATAAAAGATATAAAAGAATATATGAAAATCAAAGTGAATGTGAAATTAACAGACCTTTAAGCGGCTTTGATAATACCCCTTTAAATTTAAACGAAATAAATAAGCAAGAAGTTTATTTTAATACTAAAACGGGGGAATTAATAAGTCCTCAAAGGAAAATTAAATTAGAAAAAAATTGTAACCAATTTAATATGTCTTCTGTTTTTGAAAAAGCGGAAAATCTTACAAAAATAAATTTATATATTTTAGCAAGCGGCAAACTTAATTTATTAAAAGGAAAAGAAATACTATTAAGTATAGACAGTGATTATTTTTGTAACAGCGGATTTGATACAAATGAAGGAATAAATAATAAAATGGTATCAAAAGAAGATTTAATAAACAGTTTTAATACTTTTACATCGGAATTATTAAAAAATGAAATCAAACCTATTGCGGTTTCATTATCATATTCACCTATTTACACGCTAAAAAAATTCCGTCCGCAGATACAGGAATTTTATGAAGCGATAGAAAAATCCTCCCTTCATATAATTCGGTAACGGAACTTAAACCGTAACACCTAACGCTAATTTTTGTTTAATACTTTCTAACGAGTGACCGGAGAGCATTGTTAACAAATTACATTGGTATAAAACAAATAATCGGGAATTTATAGCAGATGCTTGCAGTTTTAATTTGAAATCATGAGGATGATTTCTTAATTGTAATTTTGAATGATAGTTTTCATAATTTAATTTTTCAATTTGTATTTTTGCGAGGTTGCGGTAAATCAGTCTTCTAAGCTTAGTTTTTTCTATGAAAGAAGCCTTTTCTTTCTGCGCCTTCAGTATTTCTATTTTCTTTTCATAGCCTGTAATTCTTGCTTCCAATTCTTCTTGGCTGTAATAATATTGCAGAAAATCTTTATTTGAAGACATACTTCTAGACGCAAACAACTTTTGTATTGCACTCATATTTGCAATTTCATCTCTTGAAATACTAAGTGCCACATTACCGTCCACGGAATCAATATTTGAAGCTATAGATTCTTTAACCGTTTCACGATTGTAATCATTTGTTTTTGGTATGGCAGTGTTAATTTCAGGCGCGGTATATATTTTATATCTGTTAGAAATTGCTATTGCATACTCAAGTAATTCACGTTTCTTTTCTTTTTTATTGGCAATTATATTAAACGGTGAAAATTCTTGCGGTTCATAATAGGGATTATCCCTAATTATTTTATTTAATTTATCCAATACGGGTTTTAATTCAATTTCAAGTTCTTTTATTTGAATTTTGTCGGGTTTTTTATTGTTATACTTAAGCTCATAGTATTTTTTTAATTGAGAAACCGTTTTTTGATTATCCGTTAAAATATAATCTTCAATAAATTTAGAATAAGTTTCTGACATTCTCTTACTCATTACCGGAGATACCATAACGGAATATTCATTATTTTCGTAAGATTTAACTATTTTATAGCTTTCACCGTTTTTAATATTTTCAAGTAAAATTTCGCGGACTATTTTATTTCTTTCTTCTTGCGGAATAGAATTTCTTAAAATGGCTTCTTTAGCGTGATGAAGCTCGTGGCTTATGGTTTCGCCGACATATATTCCGCTTTCTTCATTAAAATTATCAGCTAATACCTTAACGGTATGTGTTTCGGAATTATAAAATGCCAAATCGGTATTGTAAAATTTATCATTTTCATCAAGTGCGGTTATTTGCGTTGTACCGTCAGGATTTAATCTGTACTTTTCATTATGATATATAATTTCAAGTGCGGGGCGCAGTTTAGGGTCAATATCCGAATTCTTAATACATTCATTATATTTAGCGGATATACTTTCATATACAAGATTATTATCAATTTTTATATTTTTTGTTTTAGTATTTTTAAAAACAGCATTATTATCAACCAAAAATTTATATTGATTTATATTTTTTTTATTTAACGGAACGGTAGTTGAGGCTGTAGTGGAGGCTGTTGTTGAAGCGGTAGTAGAAGCCGTTGTGGAAGCAGTTGTAGAGGCTGTAGTGGAAGCGGTAGTAGAAGCAGTTGTTGAGGCCGTGGTTGATAATAAAACCTTTCCGCCTTGCACGGGGGGATTTGGGGAAATATTATATACTTTCATTAAAACACTTACCTCCTACACGTTTGGATTTAAAACAACTGATTTAAAAATTTTGCTGTTTTTTAATAATTTATTAAGTAATTTAAATTTATTCTTGATGTAGAATTATAAATAGAATCAGATTACAGGTATGAATATGAACAAGAAACATTTAATTGAAGAAGATATTAAATATATTTGGCACCCGTTTACCCAAATGAAATCGTTAGAAAATGAAGACAACAAACCGATTTTAATAAAAAAGGGAAAAGGTATTTATTTAGAAGATATTGACGGAAATAAATATATAGACGCCGTATCATCATGGTGGGTAAATACGCTCGGGCATTCAAATAAACGAATAAACAGAGCGATATATAAACAATCAAAAAAGATTGAACACGTTATTTTTGCCGGGTTTACCCATGAAAGCGCAATAAAATTTTCAAAAAAACTCATAAAGTTAATGAATAATAAATTAAATCACATATTTTTCTCCGATAACGGTTCAACGGCGGTAGAAGTAGCATTAAAAATGGCGTACCAATATTTCGTATTAAAGGGGAAAAGCGAGAAAAGGAAATTTATTGCGTTAAAAAATTCATATCACGGCGACACAATAGGTGCAGTTTCTGTCGGCGGGATTGATATGTATCATAAACTTTATAAACCGCTTTTATTTGAAATAGAACAAGCTCTAAGTCCTTATTGTTACAGATGTCCGATGAATTGCAATAAAGAAACCTGTCAAACTGAATGCTTATCCTCCGTAGAAGATATATTAAAAAGAGAAGCGGAAAATATAGCAGGGATAATCATTGAGCCTTTGGTGCAGGCTGCGGGCGGAATGATTATGTATCCGCCGAAATATATTACAAATTTGAGAGCCTTATGTGATAAATATAATGTCTTATTGATAGATGATGAAGTTGCGATGGGCTTTTACCGAACGGGTAAGCTGTTTGCATACGAGCATGCCGGCGTAGTCCCCGACATTGTATGCGCCGCAAAAGGTATTACAGCAGGCTACATGCCGTTATCAATCACTATAACATCGGATGAAATATACAATGCTTTTTATGATGACGATACAGACGGATATAAAACTTTTTATCACGGACACAGTTACACTGCGTACCCTTTGGCGTTAAGCGTTGCACTGGAAAATTTAAAAATACTGGAAGAATTAAATATAGAAGAATATTTAAAACCTAAAATAGCAAAATTTTCCAAGGAGCTTGAAAAATTCCGAAATCACAAAAATGTGGGAGATATTCGGCAGACAGGCATGATTTGTGCTATTGAACTTGTTAAAAATAAAGAAACAAAAGAGCCGTTTTCATACGAAGACGGAATAGGCAAAAAAATATATCATGAAGGATTAAAGCTGGGGGCAATTTTACGCCCGATGTGGAATTGCATTTACTTTATTACTCCTTATATTATTACCGAAAAAGAAATAGAAAAACTTACAAATATTGCTTATAAAGCACTAAATAAAGTTTTACCCGATAAGGATTAAATATGGAATATTTTATAACCGGAATAGATACTGAAATAGGAAAAACCTTTGTAACTAAATGCTTAGCATATACTTCATCAGCCTTAGGGAAAAAGACGGGAGTATATAAGCCCGTTCAATCGGGAGCAATAAAAAGGGGAGGAGAACTTTTAGCACCTGATATTGAAGCTGTAAAAGCGGTTTCAAATAAAATTAATACAAAATATTCGTATTTATTGGAGGGAGAAGTTTCTCCTTCACTTGCTGCCAGACTTGCAAATGTAAAGATTGATGTAAACAAAATCGTATCGGATTTTAAACAGTTCCGCGCGCAAAATGACGTAACTCTTGTTGAAGGAGCAGGCGGTATACTGGCGCCTGTTACGGAAAAGCTGTTTTGTGCGGATTTAATTAAATTGCTTAATATACCTATAATTATTGTCAGCGTTCCTTTCCTCGGAAGATTAAACCACACTTTATTAACTGTTCACTACGCAAAAACAAACGGAATTCAAATAAAAGGAATAATTATTAACCGTATACCGAAAGAAACAAATGATACCGCTACTTTAAACTTTATTGACGAACTAAAACTGTATACGGATGTTCCAATACTTGGAGAAATTCAGGAAAATTCTGATTTTAATAAAGAAGAAATTGTGAATAAATTTAAGAACATAATATAAAATAGCACATTATAACAAGGGCGGCACTGATGTGCCGCCCTTCATACAATAAAATTATCTTACAAAATTAGTAAACGTAACCTCTTCTTCCATAGGAGGATTAATACCTGCATTTTTCCCGGCTTCTTTACATTTTAAGAAATACGCCATATTTCTTGCCAAAAATCTGAGGTTTTGTAACCCTTCCAAATCTTCATTAACTTGTCCCGTGGTCTGACCGTAAACATTATTCCAATATCTGCCGGTAATAACAGGCATTTGAGAAATACCGAAATATTTATTTAACTGGTCTAAAGTAGAACTTGTACCTGCGCGTCTTGCAACAGCAACTGCTGCAGCAGGTTTATGAGCGAACGGATTTTTTCCGCTGCGCCAGCCGGAGAAAAATGCCCTGCCTAAAAATGCGCTGACAGCTCCGCTGGCTCCGGCGTAATGAACCGGAGAACCGACTATTAGCGCGTCTGACTCAATCATTTTACCTACAAATTCATTAACTTTGTCTTTATCGAATACACACTTTCCAAGTTTAGCGCAAGCCCCGCAGCCCATGCAGGAAGCTACCGGGTCTTTGCCTATATAAAATATTTCAGAGTCAATTCCGTTTTCTTTAAGAATTTCTGCAATTTCACTTAAAGATAAATAAGTATTGCCTTGTTCATGCGGTGAACCGTTTAATAATAATACTTTCATAATTGTCCTTTCTATATTTTACAAAGATTTAAGCATTTTTCTATATCTTCACATATAAGTTCTTTAGTTAAATGATAACGGCTGTATAATTCTTCAAGCGGTATTCTGTCCGTAAATTCTTTTTTAGCACCGAAATTCAGAACTTTGACTGAGGAATCCGAATAAAATCTTGAAATTTTTTCGCCAAATCCGCCGTCCAAAACACCGTCTTCAAGCGTTATAACCAATTCATGATTTTGCTTTAAACTTTCAAGCATTTCTTCATCAATTCCCGTTATAAATCTCGGATTTATCAAAGTAGCTTCCGTTCCCAAAACGGATTTTAAATGTTCTTTAACCGATTTACCCAGTTCAAAGAAGCTTCCCATTGCAATAATCGCAACCTTTGAACCTTCCGATACCATTTTGTATTTATTTAAAATCGAATAGTCAGTTTTATCTTCAACCCCTGTTGATACCAATTCACAAGAAGGAACTCTGATAGCCGCCGGGTATTGAGTTTGATTGACAGCCCAATCAAGCATTGCAAGATATTCTTCTTTGTTCGTCGGCGCTAAATATACCATATTCGGGATATTACTGATTAACGGTATATCAAAGATACAAAGATGAGTAGCGTCAGCAGACGATATTCCGCCCCAATAAACAAGCATTGTTACGGGAGAATTATTTAAGCAGATATCTTGTGACAACTGGTCATAAGTTCTTTGAACGAATGAACTCATAACTGCCCATAACGGTTTTGCGCCCATTTTAGCTAACGCGGAAGTATATGCGGCTGCATGTTCTTCCGCAATACCAACATCGGTATATTGGTTATCCAGCTTCGTTCTAAAGCCTTTATTAAAACCAAAAACACCCGGAGTAGCTGCATTAACAACTATAAAATCAGAATCTTCCTGTACTTTTTTCCAAATATAATCATTAGTTACGGAATTATAATCTTCGGTTATTTCAACCTCCTCCGTTTCATTATTTATATCAAGAGTATGAGGCATTATCCAATGGAAAGCTTCTTTATTGTGTTCGGCCACCTTCAAACCGCAGCCTTTTAATGTATTTATATGCACAACTACCGGATGATTGATATCTTTAACAATGTTGAATGCTTTTATAAGACTTTCAATATTATTTCCTTCATTAACGTATAAATAATCAAAGCCCAATGCTTTAAATAAATTACAAGGCGCTTCGCCGTTGGTTTCACGCAAAAGTTTAAGATTATCATACATCCCGCCATGATTTTCAGCGATAGACATATCATTATCATTAAGAACAATAATAATATTTGAAGAAAGAACAGCAGCATTATTAAGCCCTTCCAATGCTTCACCTCCGCTGAGCGAGCCGTCGCCCACAAGTGCAATAACATTTTCGCTCCCGTTTCTTAAATCACGTGCTTTTGCACTACCAACCGCCAAACTTACGGCAGTTGAAGTATGTCCTATTTTAAATAAGTCGTAAATACTTTCCTCGGGAGCCGTATAACCAGTATATTCATAATATTTATCAGGATTTATAAATCCTTCTTTTCTTCCCGTGAGTATTTTGTGCGTATAACATTGGTGAGAAACGTCAAATATAATCTTATCCTCCGGTGCATTAAAAACATAATGCATTGCTATTGTTGCTTCAATAATGCCAAGATTCGGCGCCATGTGTCCGCCGGTTGCATTTACTTTTTTTATTATTAAAGCGCGGATTTCTTCCGCCAGCGTATTAAGTTCTTCTATTGTTAATTCTTTTAAATCTTTGGGATAATTGACTTTATCTAATATCATAAAAATTCCTTTCAATAATATCTAATATTATAATACCTTAGATTGGCTATAAGTCAATCATCACTTATTTTTTACTGATTGAGCCGAGTATAAAAAAACTTCCTTAATAATACATTAAGGAAGAAAAATTAGTAAAAGAGACATCAATAATATTATTACCTCTCATTTATTTTTCTTCCACTATGTATGCGAAATATGAAGCAAACTTAATTATTATAGGATTTAAGACTTGAATTTTAATTCAATATTAAGTATACTAAGTACACTTATTAAACTTTTGTAAAATTTTTTAATAATTTTAGGGAAAAAACGCAAATTTATCATTTCAGAAACATTAAAGAAAAAGTAAGTTAGGTTATGAATTAGGAATGTCATGCAAATAAACAAAGTCAATACAATAATTCCTAAAAGGTTAAACAGAAATCAAACAAATAAAACAAATGACAAAAGCACTTCATTTAAAGGTGCTTTGGTTGACGCGGGATGTTTAAAAGTTGCGGATTTGATAGAAAACGGAGGGTTGTTCGTATCATTTACCCTTCAAGATATGCTCGGAACAAACTTGCCCCGTCCGATTATGGGCTTAATGAGAAATAAAAAAGAGAATAAGGGCAAAAAGAATTTTAAATTTGCCGCTAAAGAAATGGTAAGAGAATTTACCACCGGCCCGAGCATGTTCATAATCCCCGGAATTTTATTAACTATCGGTAAAAAAGTATTCGGTAAGGCAACGGAAGTTCCGATGAAACTAATAAAATCATTCGGAGAAATACACGCGGCAAATCCGTTAAATGAAGCCGGCGCCGCAATTACCAATGAAGATTTCTATAGAAATGCATTTACACAAATACTTAAAAATACAAAAGGTGAAGCGGTATCTTCAGAAGATACATTAAAATGTGCGAAAGATTTTGCAAAAAGACTTGCCCAAAGCGTACAAGATAATAACGTTAAAGAAAAAGTTCAGGAACTGACAAGCGAATTCATTATTATTGCCAAGAAGAGCGCTGATGACGCCGCTCATACGGATTTTACACGTGCCGTTATTTCGGAAAATGTTTCAGCACCGTTCAAAGATACCGTTCATTTTATGATGTCTTATGCCGATGACCTTGTAGCTAAAGCAGCAAAACAAAAACCGGAAAACATTAAAAATTATGTTAATAAACTTGCAACCAACAAAGTTTTAGGAAGATTTGGTGCAAATATACTAATGTATGCCGCAGTTATGACTTTCTTACAAGTTATCCCTATTTTATATAACAGAGCGGAAGGTAAAGATAATGCAGGTTTAAAAGGTTTAATGATTGAAGAAACTTTAAAAAACGATAAAACTGCAGATATAAAAGATACACCGCAAAATGCTTCAAAGAGTCCGTCTTTTGGCAAATCACAAGCTCATCCTTCATTCGGAAGCAATCCGCAAGCCGTCGTTAATAAGCTTACGGGAAGCGGATTAATAGGAAGAATGGCTAACGGCATTGAATTTGAAGGCATGAATGTTTCTTTTCCGCTTTTGCTCGGAATTATGGGCTTTGGTATTCTTTTACCCCGTTTAAAACGTGCAAAAGATAAATATGACAGGGAAGAAATTTTAAGACGTGATTTAATTACTTGCGCCACAATGTGTTTTGCTGAAAAAGGACTCAGAAAAATATTTTCAAAAGCTAACGAAGCATACTCCGGCTTTGTTCTTGCAAGTAAGGAAAAAGGTTTCAAAGATAAGAATTTATTTAAACGCATTTTCGATTATATAAGACCTATAAAAGGCGTAAATGTACTTTCTACGGATAAAATTGTTTCAAAATATTCTCAAATAAATTCTTATAAAGACGGAATTCAAGGTTTTTGCGAATTTATTGACAATCAAGGCGGAAATTTAAATAAAATATTCAGTTTTACAAAGAGAACTAAAACTCTGCTTCAAAGTCTTTTATTAAAAGAAGGCATTGATATTGAACAGGCAAATAATAAAGATATAACTGAAGTACTGAAAAAATATAAAGAATCCAAAGAAGTTTCGGAAATTATTTCAAAATTTGCAAGAGAAGATAATCCTTGGGTTCAAAGAGCTAAAACTTTAAATGCTAGATTTACGGCATTATCAGTAATAGTTTTAGTTCCGCTGTTCCTCGGAATTTTCCTTCCTTGGATTAATGAAAAAACAACAAAAAAACGTGTACAGGAAGAACATTTAAAGAGTAAAGTTTCCGATAACAATTTATCAAGTCCGAACTTCTTCGAGCAAGATAAAAAAGCACAAGAAATTTTTTCGGATATGAATAAATTTACAAAATAATTTCACTTTCATTTTTATATGTTACAAAGGCTTGTTTATTAACGGCCTTTTTAACGTATTTCCTCTTTGTATAAATTATTGATGTTTTGGAATTATTTTTTTGAGAAGAATATTCTTTTGTAATTTGTGCAGCTTTTAGCAAAACACTTTCGCTTACAGTTTCATTTTTATTATTTAATTTAATAATAACATGCGCGCCTGCGGCATTCAGCGGATGAAACCATAAATCTTCACCCGATGATATTTTTGATAATATGTAATCATTTTGTTTTTTGTTTTTGCCTGCATATATTTTAAATCCTTGATATTCAATAAAATCAATATGTTCCGTTTTTTCTTTTTCAACAGGCTTATTATTCAATTCAGCGTATATGTCGTTTAAATTATCCATATCATCGGCACTATGAGCATAAAAAGCCAATTCTTCAAAATATAATATTTGAGATTTTGTTTCACTGATTAAAGTTTTAGCATGCTCATTTGCAGATTTTAATTTCTTATAAAGAAGATAATATTTATTTGCATTTTCGCTGACCGAAAGATTTTCATCCAGTTCAACGGTAATTTTATTACCTTCAAAATCATATAAATCCACTGATTTTTTAACGGGATTAATATAATAAGCATTTGCCATAAGAACATCTGCTTTTAACTTGTAGTTATAGGCATTTTCAATTTTTTCTATTTGAAGTGATTGTTTTTCTTTCAAGGTATTTAATTTTTTTAAGCGGGAGTCAATTAATCTTATAATTTTTAACCGCAAATTTTCTTTTATAATTTCCGATTGATTGTATGCGAAGTAAGAATCAATCATTTCATTAATTGCAGAAAAAGTATAGCCGTTATCAAATTTTAAAACGGAAAATTCAGAGTAATCGGCATTAATTGAAGGATAATATTCTTTTAAAGATAAATATTTTTTTAATGCATTAAAAAGCGAAAGTTTAGAATTATCCTTTAAAGACATGCGGATTTGTTTTAATAAAGGAATTGTAATATAAGCGTATTTTTGAGGAATAAGCACATCAATATCGCCGTCAGAGGTTTCTTTATCAAACGATTCAAAAGAAACATTCAAAATATCTTTCTTTTTTTGCTTCGGCGGATATGTATAAGGCAATAATCCGGCAAGTTCGCGTTCTTTACTTTTTTGAGAGCTTACATTATGCGCACAGCCTATTATTACATTAGTATCATAATTATATAAAATAACATTGCTGTACTTTCCCATTAATTCAAAAGCCAGACACAACACCGATTTATCATTTAATTCATCATAGTATTCAATATAAATTTCAAAAATTCTTTCAAATTTAGGAACCGAAACCTTAATAATTTTGTTGTTAAGAATATATTTTCTTAACAGCATACAAAACATCGGGGCTGATTTAGGGATAACAATCGAACGTTTTTTTTCATTTTCCTCATTCATAAAACAGAGGTGATAAAAAGACGGGTTAAAATTGACGTATAATTTACGTGATTGGCCGTCTTTACGGATATGAAAAATCAGTTCATTACGATTTGGCTGCTGAATTTTTTGAATTTTTGCGCCGGCAAAGAAATCCGAATTTTCTTTTTCAAATAATTTAAGTATTAAAGAATCAAAATTAATCATACTGGTATAATAAACGAAAAAAGCAATGAATAAAACATTGCTTTTTTTATATTATATAAAATTAAATAAATTATGCGGCAATATTGCGAATTCTGTCATTAACGATTTTGTATGAAGCGGAACTTGCTGAGTTAGCTGCTACATTTGAATCTGAAGCACAAAGTATTCCTTCATGTCTTAAGCCGCCGTTAACACCGCCCATAATCGCACCGACCGCAGCACCTACCGCGCTTCCTTCAAGTACAACTCTTGCAAATTCACCAGTATTGAACTTTTTATCTTCCTCAAAAGCACAATCAATGGCGTAATTAGCACCGCATGCTATAGCACCTGTTTTCATGCCTGTTTTAGCACTTCTGGCAGCGCCGTTTAAAATGTGACGGGACAATCCTGCTTCTCTTTGGGCATTAAATACTCCTTGCCCCGTACCTGTAGTAGCTGCTGCGATACCGCCCGTAACAGCTCCGCTCAATGCGTCTTGTGCCATTTGTTTTGCGTCAAGCGCATCTCCTTCAACATCATTTGTAGCTCTGTCTGTAAACTTAAATGCTGTTTTTGTAACAGCACCGGCTCCGGCGCCAATTCCGACAGCCGCAAGTATCGGGAGCGCAGCTCCTCCGGTTAATGCCGTAACTGCTGCCACAGCCCCTATTGCAGCTATACCTGTAACGATGTTAGAAAATAAATTTAAACTGCTGTCTTGTTTATTATCATAATTGTCTATTTCATTCATTGCTTCTTCAAATGTAACTTCACCGTTTTTATATTTTTCAATAATTTCGTCACATTTTTCCGAGCTTGTTCCTATTCCGACCTTACCTTTAAAACTATCCCAAGCATTGAGAATAACCCCGTCATCACTTTGTGCATTATTAAGAGCTTCTTCCAGTAATTGAACATTTTTATCCTCATTCATAAAAATGCTTGTTCCATCTTGATTTCTTGCAGCTTGTAATCTTTGTATATCTGCACTTGTCAAGACATAAGATGTATTGTTTGTGTCAAAATCTAACTTATTAACCATACCTTCTACCCAAACAAAATCTAACTACTTACATTTATATAAAGTATTTTTTTAATTAAAAATTTCACGATTGTTACAAATTTTTTACAATTTAAAAAACTTTTCAAATAATATTTAATATTATAAAATTAAAGGATGAAAAGATTAATAAAAATAGCATTTATAGCTGCCGTAAATATTATATTAATATTTATATTCACAGAATCATTATGTTATTATGCCAATGTTATTGATAATGCAGCCCGCAATGAACAACAGTGGAGCAAATTTTCTTTAATTCAAAAATGGAAATACATTCGGGAACATTATAAATACAGTTGGTTTAAACTTAAAAGTTTTGATGAAGTCTATGAATTAATCAAGACGTCAAAGTTCAGAAAACCTGAAGGTTTAAATTATAAAAAACGCCCGATATTATTAATGGGATGTTCATTTGCATACGGATTTGGCTTAAATGAGAATGAAGGCCCGGGGCCTGTATTATCACATTATACAAAAAGACCTTTATATAACAGAGCTTTTCAATGGTGGTGGGGCGTTCAGACAATGTTATATCAAGCAAGACGCCAAGATTTCTATAAAAAAGTGCCGAATCCCGAATATGTAATTTATATATTTATTGATGACCACATTTCAAGAATGCGCACAAGCGTTGTAGAG
>CANPXC010000003.1 GCA_947585605.1 Candidatus Gastranaerophilales bacterium
ATCAATAGGGTGTTTATATTCTTCTAAATTATAATCTTCTTTTTGATTGTTATTTTTACTTAATCTATGTTCTAATTCCTTAATTTTACTTATTAAATCATTATTAACAATCTGCAAGCTAAATTTTTCATTAGTTAAATAAAAAATTTTCTTGTCATCAACTGATTTTTTAACATAAAAACCCAGAGCGAAAGATGATAACAATAAAAATATTGAAATTAATAGAACAACAAATTTTTTCATAAAATTAATTATAATAATTCAAGAACAAAAAAACAATGATTATAAACTACTTCTCTTTCGGGGGGGGGGTATATGCTATAATCAAAACGTTACTTATCGGAGAATAGTTATGAACTTTGATATTGAAACATTTATAATCTCTTATTTACCCGTATTCGTGTTTCCTATAATTGCAATTCCTTTCCTTATTGTTGCAAAAATATTTAAAGGTAGTTTAAAAAATAAATTGTTTTATATAACGTTATCCATACTGCTTTTATATACTTTTTTGTTTATAACTGCGCTTTACAAGATGGGTTATGATACCATCGCTCCATATTATGAAACCTCTTTTACAGAACGCTTTTTGTATGGATTGTCAGGTATATCAATTTATTTTTTCAGTTACTATAATTACCTTGCAATTATTGCGATAATCGCTTTAGTAATAATTTACCGTATAAAAAAAGATAAAACGGTTTTAAAAAAGACTTTAATATCAATATTAATTTTGGGAACGATATTATTATCAGGACTCGGGGCATTTGTCGCTCCTCTTTTTTCTACATGGGATTTATTTACACCCGAAAATAAGGAATATAACATAGAAAAAGAATTTCAAAAATATAAATCAGCTGCCGATATTACAATTTTTTATCCGTTAAAAGGACTTTATTCCGAATTGGCTTCTTTAGATTTTAATGTATATTATGACCTCAGCAATAACAGTTCACAAAATAAAGAATTATTGGAAACCGGTAAAAAATATTTTTTACAATCCGTTGATAAGTCCTCAAATTACTACCGATTAATGAATTTTTATATAAAAATTAAAGAGTATGATGAAGCCTTAAACTGCACGGAGAAAATTAAATTTAAAGATAAAAGTCAAAAGTGGCAATGGCAGGCAAATATATTTGTTCAAAAACGTGAGTATAACAAGGCTATTGAATGTGCAATTCGGGAAAAAGAGGGTAATACAAAGTTCTTTCATCTGACAGATGCATATATAGGTCTCAATGACCTTGATAAAGCACAGGAATATTCGGAAAAAATCAGTAATAAGTCAACCAGTGCATATTTTCGACGTAAATTATTGATATTAGAGAAAAAAGGTGATATTCAACAAGCGAAAAAAGAATATGAAAAATGTCGCTATTCAAAAGATAAAACATACGATGAATTTCTTTTCGCATACAGAGAAAGTTTTTCAAAATAAAAACAGAAAACTGTTACAAAATAAGCCCCGTTAATGCAAAGAGCGTAAATGGAAACGGCATTATAATTTAATAATCTATATTTATCTTCAGGCTTGAATATGGCATTATTAACCAAAGCGGATACAGTATTAAAGAACTTATAAACCACGGCAGAGATTGTATTGCCTCTTTTCGGTTCCGTCTTTGCATTTCCTTTTGCATTGTTATTCCCATTTGCGATTTTACCGCGTTTAAATCGTTGTCTTCGGAATACTTAACATATTCAAACGGCACAAGGATTTCATTATTATCATTTATAACTCCGTATTTTTTACCTTTTCTCGCAATATATATTTGATTGGAATTTTCCTGCCCGATATAATTTAATTCAAGCTTTTGAGCATTAATATCGTCGATATTTGATATATTTTCTTCAATATTGACATTTTGAGGCAAAATTTCATCATAAACAAAAGGAATTTTTGTTTCTCTCAGAGAATTTACACTGCCCCACTTACCGCTGCGTTCAGCAATAATATTATCATCAGCTTGAAATGATAAGTTCATCCCCGTTAATCTGTTAATATATAAATCGTTTCCTTGCAGTTTAAAATCGTCATAAATACCGTTTAAGCGCTCCATTTGCCCGTTTTTGAACAAATATAATCTGTTAGCTATTTTCATCATTCCTTCCGCAGGATAATTATTTAATTGAAAAGCGGTATTTGTATTTATAAAATCATACAAACTCTTTAGCGAGTCAATAACAGGCATTTGAGTTATTTTAGATAAATTTATATTTTTATATTCAATCTTGTTAAAAGTTTTCAAATTATATAAATTAATATTTTCTCCGGAAAGCGTTATAGCATAATCACTATGGGGGAAAGTTATTTGCTCATAAACCACATAAAGATTGTTATTTTCAATTCTTATATTTTCTTTAACCTGCGCCGGATTTAAATAAACATACCCTTTATGATAAGCAAAAGGGCTTTCATAAAACAGCATTTTTGCACTTTGATATAAATATTCGTTTCCGCGGTTTGCCCTTGGGTATTTTGCATATAAAATAATGCTTTCTAACGGTGCAAAAGACACATTTAACATCTTTGCAGATATTGAATTTTCATCAGCAAACTCTACTTTTTCAAACACAGGCTTTGTTATATGAATAAAATTATTTTGAACGTATATTATGCCGTATTTTCCGCCTTGTTTATATCTTATAACACCTTCTGCAGGATAGTTTTCAAACTTTATATTCTGCAATTTATTATTTTGAGTATAATAAGTCCGCATAAAATCATCATAAAGCCCGTCAGGACTGTATAAGGAAATAAAAGCCGTATTTTCTCCCGCATAAGCAATTTTTTTATCCGCTTTAATTTTTCTTATACGCTCATACTTAAAGGGCAGAATTTTTTTAACCTCATCTTTTTCTTTTGAAGCGTAAGCTAAGGGCGAAAGAATTATAATACATATAAAACACACTAAAATCTTTTTCATTCTATAATTATATCAAAGCAAATATAAAAAATTATGCAATATTTATTTTTTGTTTTATAATTTCGTTAACCGAGAGAAAAATATATGTTAAATCTTCTTTCAGAAACAGATAAAATAAAAGAAATTGTAAAAAATACAAATTTACAGCATATAGCAATAATCATGGACGGAAACAGACGCTGGGCGAAGTCTAAATTCTTGCCGTCCGCAGCAGGACATAAAAAGGGAGTTGAAGCATTAAGGGCGACTCTTAAAGCATGCGCAAAATTCAACGTTAAATACTTAACGGTATATGCGTTTTCAACCGAAAATTGGAACAGACCAAAAGAAGAAGTCGAATTCTTAATGTCGCTTTTAGCTAATACAATTAAAGCAGAAGTCCCTGAATTTATTGAAAACGATATAAAATTAACCTTTATAGGCGACAGAAGCTCTTTAAACAAAGACTTAATTAAAGTTCTTGAATACGGAGAAGAACAAACAAATAATTGTAAAACATTAAATCTTCAAATTGCATTCAATTACGGTTCAAGGATGGAATTAACAAATGCCGTTAAACAAATATGCGAAAAGATTAAAAACGGCGAACTTACGGCGCAAGATATTACGGAAAAAACAATAAGCGAAAATTTATATACCTCAAACATCCCCGACCCTGATTTATTAATCAGAACGGGCGGAGAAAAAAGAATAAGCAATTATCTTTTATGGCAGTGTGCATATACTGAAATATATGTTACAGATACTTTCTGGCCGGAATTTGATGAAAACGCGCTCGCCATAGCTATTACAGAGTTTAATAAACGTTCCCGCAGATTTGGAAAATAACAAATGAAAAGAATTATTCTTGCAACTTCAAATCCGCATAAACTGGAGGAAATTAATTCAATAAATAAATCTTCCGATATAATTTTTGATGTGGTAAAAGGTGATTTCACCCCTGAAGAAACAGGTAAAACTTTTACGGAAAATGCGATAATTAAAGCTCAAGAGGCTTCAAGAATAATGAAAACATATTGTTTGGCTGATGATTCGGGATTATGCGTAGACATTTTAAACGGGCGCCCCGGAATATACTCCGCCAGATACGCACCAACTCAAAAAGAAAAAATAGAAAAACTTTTAAATGAAATAAAACAAGTACCGAATGAAAAAAGGCAAGCCCATTTTACCTGCGCAATGGTTCTTGTTAATGCTCAAGGGGATATAATCCGTACACAAGAAGGAAGAGTAGACGGATATATAGCAAATGAAGCCCGAGGAACAAACGGTTTTGGGTTTGACCCCGTTTTTTACCTGCCGAAATATGATAAAACAGTAGCTCAACTTCCGGAAGAAATAAAAAATACAATATCACACAGAGCAAATGCACTAATACCAATGATTAAATGGATTGAAAATAACATTTAATCTAGTGTCGCAACCTTCCGCTTGCAATTAAAATTCTAGTTTTCGGTTTTCTTGTTTTCAACGGTTTGATATTCCCGTAAGCCCGGTGCTGCATTCGAGCCTGTTCTGCGTGCCGTCATGGCATATTGAAGTTTTGGTATCGCAATACCTAATGCCAGTGCCGAGCATATCATTGCCGCAGCTCTAAACATTGAAGACATCATAAAACTTTGTTTGTTGATTTTATCCAGCAGTTTTTTATCGACAATTCCGTTATTTGTTTTAATTGCTTTATCAACAACTGCTTGTACAAAGTTTTCAATATTATCCCTAAATGATGTTATTTTTTTCATCGGAATATATCTTGATTTATCAGTTAAAGCCTTGCCGAATTTTTCACCAAATATCTCCTGCATAAATTTAGCCGAAGTAACAGAACCGTCCTTCAATACATCTTGTACCTGCTGTCTTGTCAATACTCTGCCTATACCTGCTTGAGGCGGCTGCAATTTCGCCATTTCTTTTGCTTTTGATATAAGGTTTTCATCAGTTAAATGATTAATTACATTTTCTAAAGATATTACATCCGAATTAAATTCAAGGCTTGATATCAACGACTGAGCGCCGTCATCTAACACACCAAGAGTCTTTTTAGCGAAATCCTTCGCATTCATTGAGATATAACCGCCATCTGTATTTCTAATGTTGGCGAGCATATTTTCATATAACTGCTTTGCAGCAACAGGGTCAATATTCGTTTGTTTTTTAGTTCCCGTTAATTTTTGAAGCAGTCCGTATATTAATGGTGTACTTGCATAATAAAAGAATGACGACAAACTGTCACGCAAAAGATACTCTTTACCTTCATCAACATTTCTTGCGGTTTTAAACCTGCCTGTTAATATTCCGACATCACAAGTCAGTAACTTACATATTTTATTATTTTCTAAATAATGCGCCACCGTCGTCATTACGGAAGACATTGAACCTTTAAATGCCGTTGTGGAATTTTTTGAAATCTTTCTGTCAAATGCTTCAAAACTATTCTGTTTTATTAATTCATCATTAAATGTTTGTTTTTGTTCGGCATTTTTATTTGAAGCCCTTCTTTTTGCTCTCATCATTCCCTTTGTAATAGCTTGATTTATTTTCGGAAGACAAAATCCTACAAAGGCGGTAGCTAAAATTGTAGACAAAAGAATTTTAGTAAATTTAAATGCAGCAAGCTTTTTTTCAAGTGATTTTACTGTTTTTTCATCTTGTATTGTTTCTCTAAGCTCCTGAATAACATTATTAAAAGGAGTTCTTAATGCGTCTTTCCCGACATCAAATTCTGTAGTAGGCAATTTTAAAACTTTTTCACCAAACTTGTTCCCCAGATTATTAAATATATCAACACCCTTCATCCAAAATAATGCTGATACAACATCATCGGTAAACCTTTCCCTAAATTCGGGAAATCCACCGCGTTTATAGGCCTGAAATCCCCTTCCGCTTGTTACTGCACCTTCCAATAAAATAGTGGAAGTTAAGGCATCAGCATTTGCCAAAGTTCTCACAAAACTTCTTCCGCCTTTTAAACTTATATTATTTTCGGCTGTTTTTTGCCTTGATATAGGGCCGTTTGTTATTTGCATTTGAATTTACTTTTAATTCTGTATTATCCGATATGAAAATTTACTCGGACATTATCTTTTAAAACATAAAAACAGTTTTTTTTTGCTAATTTTTCACAATTTTTAATATTTTTGTTTACTTTATTTTTTTAAATTATATAATAAATTTACTCACTAATCCTCTAAGCAGATTGTTACATTGACAATACTGACATTAGAAAGGAAATTAATTATGGCAAATATTAAATCGGCTAAAAAAAGAATTTTAACAGCTCAAAGAAATTATGAAAGAAATGTTGCATTTAAATCTTCCATAAAAACCGCTGTTAAAAAAGTCGTTGTTTTAGCTCAAGCCAAAGAAAAAGACCAAGAAGCTATTAAATCAGCATTATCTCAAGCATACAAACTTTGCGATAAGGCTGTTTCCAAAGGTATTTTACACAAAAATACAGCTTCCAGAAAAAAATCAAGATTAACTAAAGCTATTAACAAATTAATGGCTTAATTGATTTTAGGTTAAAAAAAGCTCCTGACATTGAGGAGCTTTTTTTGTTATCTGTATTTTTTATTTTTATCCTACTAAACCGGAATCATCATATTCAGAAGCTTTTACCATTATTGCGTGTTCAACAGGATTTTCTTTTTTTATTGAATTATCAAAAGGAACTTCATCAAAACTATATTCTTCTTTAACACGTTTTAATTGATTTTCATCAACAAGCTTTTTAGCAAGTTCCGCAATTTCATAAACAAGTTGATATCTGTTTTCTGTAGTTTCATTTAAGTCCCAGGCTATTTTTATAATTTGGTTCATATTTTCCTCCAATTTATAAATAAATCATACTATGCTCATTTTTTAATATCAAGCAAGCCCAAAAAGTTTTTTGTTAAGTTTTGTAATCCGGTCAAAAACCATGCAGCATCATGCTTTTCATATTTGCCGATTAAATCCGCATAGAATGTTAAAAAATGTTAATTCGAATTTTATTCATGTAAATCCATGCCTCATCATGCTTTCCATGATTTTATGTTTCTAACTGCCCAAAATAGCGCTGGACTCAATCATGCGGGAAATTTTATTATTTAATTAACGGCAGTCAATGAATAATTTAATATGCAAAACACAAATAAAACAGTTTATATAAATAAATTCGGAATTATAAATATTAAATCCGAAATACTATACAGAGAAGCGGAAGATGATTTGTTTTTCTTTAACAAATTAAATTCGGCACAAAAAAAACTGGAACAAGCCATAAAATTAACACCCCGGCATTTAAAAAGTATTATTATGTGCGGTGATATTTATTTTCTCCAAGGGAAAATTAAAAAAGCGCTTGATTTATATTTAAAAGCTTCAAGTATCAAAACCAATGCAAAAATATATGCTTCAATAGCGAATTGTTACAAGTCATTAAATCAGTACAAATTAGCCGTTAAATATTGTGATGAAGCTTTAAAACAATTATCGTATGATAATTTAAGCTTTTTTTCTCAAGTTACAGAGCTAAAAATAGACTCTTTATTGAACTTGGGGCAATTTAACCGCGCGTATTTGACTTTTATTCAAGCAAAAAATATTTTAAATTCTCTTTCAATAAATATCATTAACAATTTAAATTATGATATTTTGCGTGAAAAAATACAAAAAAGAAAAAAATTACACAATTCCAAACTCCGTATAGTATAATATAATTATATTTTTTCAAAACAGCTGAAAACAATGCTTTATGGAGTATGAAATTAATGAGAAATCATATAAAAAGGCTTATACTTGTTTTTATAACCATTGTCTTTTTATACTTTGTTCTTTCAAATTTAAATATTAAAGAATTTATTATTGTTCTGAAAGGTTTTAACTTTAAATTCATACCTTTGTTGATAATTTGTATAATTCTGTCAATGAGTTCAAGGGCATTAACTTTTAAAATGTTAATTTCCACAACAATAAAAAAAATATCAATGAGCGAATTAATTAATTTATGCCTTTCTTGTGCTTCATTAAATATTGTATTACCCGCAAGAGCAGGCGATATATACAGAGCTTTTTACGTGGGAGAAAAATATAAAGCGGATAAATTAAAACTTTTCGGAACAATTATGCTGGAAAGAATTTTTGACGGAATAGTCATACTTTCTATTTTACTTTTGGCAATATTTAAATATCAAAGAAATCCCATAGCGCAAAAACTTTGCATAATAGGCGGTTTGGTGTTTATAGGCAGTTTTATTCTTGCCGCAGCAGCATTTAAACACAATAAGACCGATAAAATCTGCAGCTATTTTGAGAATAAAACAGAAATGCTGCCGGAAAAATTTCACAATATTTTCATATCAATAATTCATTTTATACGGCATAAATGCAACTCTTTTTTGGAAGGATTTGAAATATTTAATTATCCGAAAAAGATTTTACCTATTTTAATAACATCCTTCGGAATTTGGTTTTTTGAATGTTTGAACTATTTTATAGTAATAACGGGGTTTAATATTGATATAAATTGGTCTGTTGTAATGTTTATAATACCATTTACGGCTTTAGCGTGTATGATACCTTCTACATCAATATATATAGGTCCTTACCAATTTGCTGTTATTGCGGCATTTGCGATGTATGGAGTCACAAAAGAATCAGCCTTAGCCATTTCACTTTTACAACAAGCAATTGTTACTATAACTACTTCGTGTATCGCAGTATTATTCTTCCTTAAGCATAATATAGGCTTCAAGGATATTCAAAAAAATATTGAAACGGAAAATAAAAATATTCAAAATTAAAAAACTGCCTTCTCGAAAAGGCAGTTTTTTATAAATTATATTAAATATTTATTTTTTATTTTGCAAGATATTCATTAATAGCCTTAGCGGCACGTTTACCTGCGCCCATAGCATTAATTGCAGTGGATGAACCTGTAGGAGCTACATCTCCGCCCGCATAAATGCCGTCAATCGATGTTTCTCCGGTTTCTGCGTTTATAATAATATAACCTTTGGGATTTGTTTCAAGATTCATATTATCCCTAAGCATTGAAGATTGAATTGTGGGGTTAGGGCCTGTACCTAAAGCAACAACAACCGTATCTACGTCTAAATCAACAGTTTTACCGGTAGGCATTGGTTTTCTTCTGCCTGATTCATCAGGTTCGCCTAATTCCATAATTTCAAAGCGCATGCCTGCTACATAACCGTCTTTGTTGTATATTTCCTGAGGTGCATGAAGGAATTTAAATACAACTCCTTCTTCTTTGGCGTGACGGATTTCTTCCAAGCGGGCAGGGAGTTCTGCTTCAGTTCTTCTGTAAACGATATAAACTTCTTTAAAGCCTATTCTGACAGCTACTCTTGCCGCGTCCATAGCAACATTACCGCCGCCTATTATTGCAGCTTTTTCTCCTACTCTAATCGGTGTGGGAGTTTCTTCGAGATTAGCCTGCATTAAATTAACTCTTGTTAAGAATTCATTTGCGCTGTAGACCCCGTTCAAGTTTTCACCGGGGATACCCATCATTTTAGGAAGTCCTGCGCCCGAGCCGATAACTATAGCATCAAATCCGTCATCTTTTAATTGTTTTACGGTAATTGATTTACCGACAACAACGTTAGTAACGAATTTAACGCCCATTGCTTTTAAGTTAGATATTTCTTTATCCAAGAATGTTCTCGGAAGTCTGAACGGCGGAATTCCATATCTTAAAACGCCGCCGAGTTTGTGGAGTGCTTCAAATACAACTACTTCATGACCTGCTTTTCTCAAGTCAGCTGCAGCTGTAATACCTGCGCAGCCCGAGCCTATAATAGCGACTTTTTTACCTGTTTCTTTAATTTCACCGATTTTAACATTGGTGGAATCACCTACATATCTTTCTAAAGCACCTATTGATATAGGTTCTGATTTAATACCTAATACGCATTTTCCTTCACATTGGCGTTCTTGAGGGCATACTCTGCCGCATACCGAAGGAAGGAGGCTTGAATCTCTGATAACTTCTCCTGCTTTTTCAAGATTTCCTTCTTTTATTTCATGTATGAAAGCCGGAATATTAATATTTACCGGACAACCTTCCACACATTTGGGTTTTTTACAATTTAAACAGCGGCTTGCTTCTAATTTTGCCTGTTCGTCAGTCAAGTTTGATTCTACCGCATCAAAATTTGTTCTTCTTACCATAGGGTCTTGTTCATGTTGTCTTTGTCTTACTGCCATTTTATCTTCCCTTATATTTCTACCAACATATAGCTACATTATACTATAAGCATTTTTATTTTGTATGAAAAATATTTCTTAGTATAATTATTTTTGTACAGTTTACTTTTGGAGAGAACATGAACATTAATCAAAATTACTTAAATTTGGAAGACAGTTATTTATTTTCAAATATTGCAAAAAAAGTTTCACAATTTGCAAAAGAACATCCCGAAAAAAATATAATTAGATTAGGGATAGGAGATGTTACACTTCCGTTAGCACCCGTTGTTGTTGAAGCTATAAAGAAAGCAGCGGATGAAATGGGAGTGCAAAGCACATTTAAAGGCTACGGTCCCGAACAAGGTTACGGATTTTTACGCGAAGCAATTAAAGATTATTATAAGAGTAAATTAGTAGAAATAGATGCGGATGAGATATTTATCTCCGACGGAGCTAAAAGTGATTTGGGGACCATTTTAGATATTTTCGGACTGGATAACACGGTACTTGTTCCCGACCCTGTTTATCCCGTTTATGTTGATACAAATATAATGGCAGGAAGAAAAATAATATATGCAAATGCTAATGAAGAAAACGGATTTTTGCCCTTGCCCGACAATAATGTAAAATGCGATATTATATATATTTGTTCGCCGAATAATCCTACAGGCGCTGTTTATAATAAAGAAGGATTAAAAAAATGGGTGGATTATGCACTTCAAAACGAAGCAATAATCTTATATGACGCTGCCTATGAATGTTTTATCAAATCAAAAGAACTGCCGAGCAGTATTTATCAAATTGAAGGCGCAAAAAAATGTGCAATAGAATTTTGTTCATTTTCTAAAACTGCAGGATTTACGGGGACCAGATGCGGTTATACCGTTGTTCCGAAAAACATTGAAAAACAAGGAGCTTCTTTAAACAAATTCTGGTTAAGACGGCAAACGACAAAATTTAACGGTGTTCCCTATATTGTTCAAAAAGCTGCAGAAGCAATTTTTACACCGAAAGGTCAGGAACAAATAAAAGAAAATATTAATTACTACAGCGAAAATGCAAAAATCATATCCGATACAATGGATAAAAAAGGCATTTGGTATACGGGAGGAAAGCATTCTCCTTATATTTGGCTAAAATGTCCGAATAATATGACATCTTGGAATTTCTTTGACTTCTTACTTAACAATATTGCGGTAGTAGGAACACCGGGAAGCGGATTTGGCAGAAACGGAGAAGGATACTTTAGGCTTACTTCGTTCGGCGACAGACAAAAAACGATTGAAGCTATGGAAAGATTTTCTGAATTAATATAAACCTTTTCAAGGCTAAAACAAACTTTAAAGGAAATAAGTGATTTGAAAACCGCTTATTTCCTTTTTTCTTGAATATAATTTTTTATATCTCTATTAATCGTTGACATTAAAAACCAATCACGAATATAATGTTCAAGCCCGAAACAACTTCCTTTTTCTCTTAAACCGGATTGAGCATTAAATACAGCCTCACACATACCGATTTGTACCGAGAACAAAGCGGTTTTAGAATCAATACCCGTTATATTAAACGTTAAAGAACGTAAACGCCTGACACCGCCCGTAATTTTTGAATCAATATCTTTTTTATTCATTAAAAATTGTATTAATGAATTCTCCAATTTTATAATTTCACTATCTTTATCCGGCATATCTAATTCCTTTTATTTAACTCCTTACTAATTATAATACCACTTTTTGTAACGGCTAAACCTCCTTGTGAAGTTTCTTTTAACAATGGCGACATTAACTGTCCCGTCTGAAGCATTGCGTCAACGACTTCATCGGGAGGAATTTTACTTGTAATCCCCGCCAGAGAAAGTTCAGCCGCAGTTATTGCATGTATGGCAAGAAAAACATTACGCTTTACACAAGGAATTTCAACCAATCCGGCAACAGGGTCACAAGTGAGTCCGAGAATATTTTTTAAAGCAAGCGCGGCGGCATTAATAATTTGCTTTTCATTTCCGCCCAATGCCTGCACGGCTGCCGCCGCGCTCATTGCGGAAGCCACTCCGCATTCGGCTTGACATCCCGCCACAGCTCCCGCCATTGCTACTTTTGATGAAATTATATAACCGATTGTTCCCGCCGTTATAAGCAAATTAATTTGTTCTTCCTCCGATATATTTTTTTCTTCCGAAAGCGCAATAATTACCGAAGGAACAATTGCGCATGAACCTGCAGTCGGGCAGGCTACTATTTTGTTCATTCTTAAGTTTTCTTCCATTGTAGCAAGTGCATACAATGTTATTTTTTCATAAAGACTCCCGAATAATGCTTTATTTTTCTTATATTTTTCTTTTAATTTCAGACAATCATCACCGCACAAACCGCTTAAAGACTTTTCATCTGAATTTAAACCTTGTTTTACAGCACTTTTCATTGCATTGATGTTTCTTAAAACTTTATTTCTTACGGTGTTAATATCAAGCTCAAAGTCGCAAGCTTCTTTTTCCTGCATTACTTCATATATTTTTTTATTTTCACTACCGCAGATATCCAGCAATTTATCAAACGTATTAAAAGTATATTCCAATTTAATCCTCTAATTTTTTTATATTTCTTACAAAATAAACATCATCTATGTTTTGAATATTATTTATAATGCTTTGCGGAATTTGTCCGTCAACGCAAATACACATGGAAGCAATCTTGCCTTTTGCGTTTCTGTCGCACTCCAGTGAAGCAATATTAATATTTTCATTTTGAATAAACGTCGAAACTTTTGATATCATGCCGGGTTTATCTTTATAAAATAAGATTATTGCATTATATTCGCCTGAAATTTTAACTGCGAAATCATCAATTTTAGTAATTTCCACATTCCCCGCGCCGACTGAATTACCGCTGACAATCATATTTCTTTCACCTTCAAGAATAAAATCAACCGCATTAGGATGACGGTCAAGATTTTGTTCAAATTCAAAAGAATATTTAATATCTTGAGAGGCGGGAAGATTAAAAATATTTTTTATATCGGGGCTGTCAACTTTACAGCCTAAAAGTCCCGCCAAAAGCGCCTTATCACTCCCATGCCCTTTCCCCGCGGAAGCATAAGAATTGTAAAGTTTGAATACAACATTGCGCACTCTGCCGGCATATATATTTCTGACAAGCATACCCAATCTGACGGCACCTGCCGTATGGGAGCTTGAGGGGCCTGTCATTATAGGTGATATAACATCAAATAAAGAACGCTGTTTCATAATTTCAATTATATTACATCGTCATTTTTCAGACAAAAATCTTACACTTCTTTATAAAATAGTGTTATAATTTTGTTGATGATTACTTTTATAGCTGGATTATTAATATTATTTTTCGGGTATATTTTCTATTCAAGATATACCGAAAAGCAGTTTGGAATAAGCGAAGAACAAACTCCGGCGGAAAAAATTAACGACGGCGTTGATTTTGTACCGTTGAGCAAAAATAAAAATATGCTTATTCACCTTTTAAATATTGCAGGTTTAGGCCCGATTTTAGGTGCAATACAAGGGATTTTATTCGGCCCCGCCGCTTTTTTAATAATTCCCGCAGGCTGCATTTTAATGGGCGGAGTTCATGATTACTTCAGCGGAATGCTTTCCGTAAGAAATAACGGCGCTCAAATAACTGAACTTATAAAAAAATATCTGGGCGGCAATTATTACAAATTTTTTATAGTCATTGTTTCGATAATGCTTCTGCTGCTTGCTTCGGTATTTGTTTATACGGCGGGCGACTTAATGGCGGAAAGATTTTTCAAACAAACCGATTTTTCGCTTAATAATCCGATAATCCTCACAATCTATGCGTTGATTGCATTCTACTATGTCGCTGCAACTTTGTTTCCGATAGATAAAATTATCGGCAGATTTTATCCGCTATTCGGCTTACTGCTCCTGACAGGAACAGGGCTTGTCGTAATCGGATTTTTTACAAATGGAGTTCATCTTGAAAATATTGATTTCGCACATATAAATCAACATCCTTTAAAATCTCACATTTTACCCGTATTTTTTATGACAGTCAGCTGCGGTCTACTTTCAGGATTTCATTCCACACAATCAACAATTATATCAAGAACTCTAAAAAGTGAAAAAGAAGGCAGACAGGTATTTTACGGAATGATGTGTTTAGAATCTCTTATAGCAATGATATGGGCAGCAGGCGCTATGCATGTTTATTCGTTAAATCTTGTTCCCTCAAATTTGATAGGCAGCGTAAACGTTATAAATAGTATTGCAGATGTATTTGTAATACCTGCACTTACCTGCGTAGTTACAATAGCGGTTGTTGTTCTTCCAATCACTTCGGGCGATACAGCCCTTAGAGGATTAAGAATGATTTTAGGCGAGGCTTTTAACCTTAATCAAACAAAAATTAAAAACAGGCTCATTATTATTATTCCTATTGCCGTTATAATTATATCGGTTATTTTATGGGCTAAATCCAACGCCGGAAGCTTTACTATAGTTTGGAGATATTTTAATTTTGTAAATCAACTCATTGCAATACCTACATTTTTATATGCTGCCGTTTATTTATACAAAAACGGTAAAAATTACTATATGGCGCTTATCCCAGGATTATTTTACATATTTATTACGACATTTTTTATCTTGAATTCAAAAATCGGATTTAATATTAATTATTCTTTATCAAAAACACTTGCAATAGGCATAATGGTTTTTTATTGTATAATATTAAAGTCAAAAATAAAAGGAAGTTCAAAATGAAAAAGCTGACGGCATTTTTAATAATTTTTACATATATGACTATATGTGTAAATCCTTGTTTTGCGTTAACAAAACTGTATTATTTGCATAACGCCGACAAAACAACCGTTTCCTCAAGAATAGAAAAAATAATAACGGATAAAGACTATACAATAAAAAAAACAAACCCGTTTTATGCCGTATCAAATGACGAACCGCAAAATTATTCAGTCATATTCCTTCAACAAGAAGGAAACAACCTTTATTACTTTTATGACTCAAATAATAAAAGTAAAAAGATAAATAAAGCTGTTTTAAAAAACTTAAAAGAATATAACATTGAATATGAAGAACGAGTCAGTACTTCCTTAATAGATACTTTCACCCAAACAACACAGAGAGCATTAAGCGGAGAAAAGAAAAAATACACTTTTGAAGAGCCGAACAGCACCTATACAACAAAAACTAATACAAAAAATATAAACACGCCGCCGACCACATTAAAAGGTTTTGCAGGCAAAATCGGCAAAGGCGATGAATTAAATGTATATCTGCAAAATGCAATTAATACCTCTACGGCGGATATAGGTGATAATGTTACGGGAGTATTAAAAACAGACTGGCTGACATCTGATAACCACGTTATAGCCGAAAAAGGAAGCTTATTATACGGCGAAGTTACAAAAGCTCACAGCGCACAATATGGAATGAGAAACGGGTTTGTGCGAATTTCATTTTATAAAATGGAAACTCCGAGCGGAAAAACATACAACATATCAACAAAAAACATCGATTTTAATGTATCAAATGACGGTGTAGTTATGAATACCGTAGGGAAAGCAGTATCGGCAACAATTGCGGGAGCGGCAGTCGGCGCATTAGTTTCATTAATAAGCGGCGGCAATGGTTCCGATGTATTAAAAGGAGTAGCTATAGGCGCAGGAATAGGCGGTGCCGGTTCTCTTGTAACATCGGGAGTAGAAAAAGGTATCGACGCCGAAATCCCTGCTTATACCGATATTGAAGTTGTTTTGCTGAAAGATGTTGATGTGGTTATTAATTATTAAAGAAAGAGATATTAAATGACATTTTCCATAATAACAAAAGGAAATGAAAAAACCTTTAAAGATAAAGAATTGGTCAACATTTCGTCTAAAGAAGGTTATGATTATTATGTAAATTTCGGATTTGATTTTTTATTAACCGTAAAATATGATAATAAAAGCAATAAGTGTACTATTTTAAATCAATTTAACTGCGATAAGATACTTTTTAAAGGGGAAACACTTCCTCAAACACTTGAAGTCGATAAAACATGCCGGCTTATAGTTAAAGACAGCGATGAATACATTCAAATAAAAATCAACGGGCCGTCTGTCAGCTCCGCAATATCAACAGAAAAACTTACAGAGGCTGACGTAAAAGATTTTTACGGCGAAAAAGTTAATGCCTCAGCGAAATTAAAGCTTGAAAAAAGAAAAGCAGAACTTGAAGAAGCACGTATTTCAATAATAAAACAAGTGTATTACTCTATAAATGATTTAACACATAAGCTTTCAATGAATTCTAAAACGGGCATTTTACTTCACATTGTCTTATTTTTCGCTTCGTTACTGCTTTCATTCGGTATTTCAAATTACTTTACGGGGTTAGACTTGAAAGAAGCGGGAAATATAATCCAAATGCCCGTAAATATAAGAATTTTAATTGTTTTCACCTTTATAACATATTCAATCGGGCTTGTATTTAAGCAGGGGATTTTTTTATTTTTCCAAAATCGAAATAACAACGCAAATACCACAAGCATAATAGGTGAGAAATTAATGCTTGTATTCTCTGTCGTATTTTATTCAGGAGTATACTTAGTTAATTTATTGTATTACCTTTCACCGGGGACAATGCCGTTTTTTGCGGTATTTATGTCTTTATTCTTTACATTAATATGTATGACACTGGCTTTGGGCTGCGGATACTTTAAACATAACAATGTTGAAATTTCAAAAGAGCTTAATAAATACGAATACAGGGAAGATTTTGAATTTGTTATGCGGGAATATCAGCAATGGATTGAAAGATACATAAATAATTCAAGCAAAACAAAAATAAATACAATAAAAGATAAACTTTTTAATTTACATTTAAAATCGGCAGGAGAACTGGTTCTTGGGATATTAACATCTCCGTTTTTGGCATACGGAGTATCAAACACACTGGCAATGTGTTTTCCTGAAGCAGCAGGCTGGATACGAATTTCGGCTTTGAGGTTTTCTCCGGTATTCCTGGTACTTGCTTCCTTAATGATTGTTTTTGCATTTTTATCTTTTGTAAATGCTTTTTATTGCAATAAACAAATACAAGCGTCTAATGTTATAAAAAATGACGGCTTTAGCAACTGGGAATCACACGGAGTAGAAATATTCGGGCTTCAAGGTATAAAAAGACTTGATATGGATATGAGAAGGTCTTTTATAATCGGATTATGCGTCATATTTATTGAATTTACAATGAATATATCCTACTTTATGCAGGAAATGGGCGAAGATATAAACGGTATGGTTTTAAGTTTCTTAGGGGCATTAGTTCCTACGGCGCTTCTTATAGCTGAAACTTATATGATGAGCCAAACTAAATTTGAAATACACGCAGCAGAAACATTAATTTCCGGAATTGAAAGATAAAGGACACAATTTTGTACAGAATATTTTTAAGTTTCATAATAGCAGTATTATTTCTTCTTACAATAATTTTTTGTATGCTGCCGCCTTCAATGCACAAAAAACTATTTGTATATAACTCTGACTTTCAAATTGTTGATCAAAATCCTGATGTAAAAGAAGAAAAACAAGATATTCCCACTCAGGTTAACACACCAAAAAAAGAACAAATAATTCAGGAAGATAAGTATATTATTAACAAAGAAACCATTATAAATACGGCAAAAAAAACTGTTCCTGCAAAGACTGCCGAACAAAAAAATACCTCCGTTAATACCGTAAAACCAAAAGTAATTGAACAAAAAACAGTTTCTAAAAATAAAAATATTCAAAAACAGGAAATTACAAAACAAGTTCCGCAGGTAACTGTAAAAGAAACGATTAAACAGCCTTCAAAGGTTGTAAAAAACGAAAATCAAACAATTCAAAAGCCGGTCTTGGAGCAAAATAACGAATTAGCACCGGAAGAAGAATTAATATTATGGAATAAATGGCGTTCCGATTTACAAAATAAAATCATGCAAGATGTAAAATTACCGATAATACAAGAAGGTATTGTGTTTAAATTTTCATTTGACGTTGATAAATACGGTAAAATAACAAACATAAAAACGTGGTCAACAACAACGGAATACACTCCGTATGCGATACAATATATAGCGCCTGTCATAAGGAGTTATCAAGGTAAAGATATTTTAAACTTCCCTGCGGGGTCAAAGAGATTTTCCACAACGGCGCAAGGCGCTTGGAAAATATCTAAATCCGTAAAATATTCTACACCCCAAGATTACAGTGATACAGAAAAAATAACGGGGAACAAATAATGTATAAATGCAACGATTGCGGAAAAGAATACAGCCAAAAGCCTCAATATTGTGATTGCGGGAATACCGAATTTACGGAAACCGGCATAATTCCGGTAAATAACAATGATAATACGAATAAAGAGAAATTATATAACAATATTTCCGTCGGGATTGTTATATTTTGCCTGATTATATTATTTGTATCGCTTATATTTATAAAAACTCAAAAGCCTCAAGAGCAGGAAAAACAGATAAAACAAGAAACACAAGCCCAAGAAGTTACAAAAGAAGAAGAAAAACCTGCTTTGGAAAAGGAACAAACAAATAAAAAAGAAACAATAAAGGAATTTATTCCGCTTCCGTTCCCTTCCGTACAGCCAAAAAAAGAACAGCCCAAACAAGAACAGCCTAAGAAAGAAACAAAGAATACAGCAGCGAAACAGAATACATCTGCAAATAAACAGCAAAAAGATACCAAAAAACCGGCTCAGCAAACTAAAACGGTTCAAAATCCCGCTCAACAGAAACAAATACAACAGCAAAAGCAAGTTTCTTCAAACAATACGCAAAAAAATCAAGTGCAGCAGGGAACATCAGCTCAAAGCACACCTCAAAAAACAATGCCGCTGATAAAGTTAAATCCGATTGTTCCGCCGACTACACCAAAAGTAAATAACGCGGAATTAAAAAAAGAACTATTAAAATATAAAATTGATTTAAGAAACAGAATTTCCAATGATATTAACTTTTCTCAAATTATCGGCGACGGAAGCTGTATAATAACATTTAAAATCAATAAGGACGGTAAATTAACCAATCGCGCATTTAGCAAACAATCGGATAATGACAGTTTAAATGATGCTGTATATGCTGCAGTGATGAAAAATCCGGTATTCAATCCTCCGCCGGAAGGCTATAAAAATGAAACATTAAAATTAACCGTAAAAATTTACGGAAGAAATTTTGAAGTAGATTTAAATTAATCCTTTACAAATTCATATTGCTGCTTAGGTTCTTCAGGCTTTTGAGGCTGAACTGCAGGAATATTGTCATTCCCCTCCATCGAATTTTGAATAACATCAACAAATCCGGGAACATCAATAGGATTATAAAATTTCCCTTTTGTAATATCAGACAAACATTTTAATTCTCTTGAATTTGAAGAAACAAGAACCACGTCAATAATAATATCATTTCTTTTTTTAACCAAATTTTTGGCAAAAGCACAAGGGTCACCGCCGCAATTTTCACCGCCGTCGGTTATCAAAATAATTTTTTTGGGATAATCTTGCGACATAAGGGCGAAATCCATATTGACGGCCTGTTCAAGGGCAAGTGTTAAGGGGGTTGAACCTCCGATTTTTATGGAATTCATACTACCTGCGAGTGTTTGGGCATTGCCTTGCGCGACCTTTGCAATTTGTGAAGTAGCGGAACAAGAGCCGGAGGTTGATCCCAAATACGATTCATTACCTGCTTTCACTTTGTATTTGCCGTTTTTTTGAACAATACTTTTAACTTTTCCCAAAACAGGTGTATATGGATTATTACCTCTGTCATTTCCAAATACTCTGAAGCCTACTTTTGTAGTTGCAGGAAGCTGAGAAATAATAGCGCTCATATAGCGTTTTGCAGCGTCAATCCATACAGACATACTGCCGGAGTAGTCCATAACAATATCTATTGTACCAATCCCGTTCTTAATCGCTTGATGAGCAGCAATATATGGCTGTGCCTGATAATTATTATAAAGATTTTGAGTGCTTGTTTGAAGTGAACTTTGAACTTTTTTTCCCGAAGATGTAACGGTTCCGCTTGTATTTACTTTATATTTAGCCGCAAATGCACTTAAACTAATAAATGACATTAATACAACAGCCCATAAAATTTTTTTCATGCCGACCTCTAATCCGTAAATCTGTATTTAATAAGTGTAAATATAGCGTGAATTCCGTCTTTCCAGTTGATTTTTTTGCCTTCTTCATGTCCTCTGCCCAGATAAGAAATAGGAACTTCAACCAGTTTTGCTTTCTTTTTCATAACTTTAGCGGTTATTTCAGGCTCAAAATCAAACCTGTCCGATTTAATATTAATACCTTGAATAAATTCTCTTTTAAAAGCTTTATAACAAGTTTCCATATCCGTAATTTCAGCGCCGTAAAGAACATTTGTTAATAAAGTAAGGAATTTATTGGCAATTTTATTTTTAAGTATAAAATTTTTCGTATTTTGATTATTTTTAAATCTGGAGCCGTAAACGACATCGGCTTGTCCGTTAATTAAAAGCGGGAGTAATTTATCATAGTCGGAAGGCGAATACTCCAAATCAGCGTCTTGAATAACAACATAATCACCCGTTGCGTGGCTTACAGCCGTTCTTATGGCAGCACCTTTTCCTTGATTTTTTTCATGATAGAAAATTTTGTACTTATCCTCTAATTCTTTCATAATTTGTATTGTACCGTCGCAAGAGGCATCATCCACCAAAATTATTTCCTTATCCAGACCGGCAAAAGCTGCTTCTTCCACTTTATTTAATATTAATTTTAATGTATCCTTTTCATTATAAACAGGAATAATAACGGTAACTTTAGACATATTTTTTTCTTTTCTGTATAAAAACTATAAAATATTGTATAATGAAATAGATAGTTTGTTAAGAGTTAAAATGGGTAAAAAACAAAATCAAAACATTGCAAATGAAACAATAGAAAGTGCTTACACACTTTTAGAAAATGCAATTAATTATTACGGAGATGAGAATTATCAAAAAGCAGCAGAAAATTTTTCTACGGCTCATAAAATTTTTCTTGCGAACAAAGATATTGCAAATGTATCGTTATGCTTGTCATTACAGGCTCTTATAAAATATTTAAACGAAACCGAGAACTATTATAAATCATTATTATTGCTAGAAGATTCAAAATTTCTTGCCCAAAGCTGCGGCAATGAAAAAATAAACGCCGTAAATAAGTTTGCTTTCGGGCAAATTTATCTCTCGGAAAATAAATATGAAGAAGCATTGTATTATCTGTCTAATGCTTGTAATGAAATTAATACGTTCCCCGTATTAAACGCAAAACTATATGAGCTGCTTGCTATAACAAACATAAAGCTTCAAAATACAAAAGGTGCGTATGAATGTATAGAAAAAGCACTTTCATTAATTAATGACAAAATACCGGAAAAACTAAAATTAAGAATAAAAGAATTGTCAGAAACATTTATAAATATTAATTCCGCAACACAATTAAGCAAAGATAATATTTACAAACAAATAGGCAAAAAAGAACAAAAAACGACTCTGCTTCCCGCATTAAGCGAAATAGCACGCACAGTAAACGCTCAAGGGAATTTAGATAAACTGTTAATAACCATAGCGGAACAAATTAAACTGGTATTAAACGCAGACAGGTGCAGTGTTTTTCTCTATGATAAAGAGAAAAATGAATTATGGTCAAGAATAGCGCTCGGCATGGATAGTGAAGAAATAAGATTTTCAGCCGATAAAGGTTTTGCCGGCTACAGCGTAAAAACAGGGGAAATCATCAGAATAAAAGACGCATACAACGACAGCAGATTTAATAAAGATATAGATAAACACACAGGATATAAAACGTACAATTTGTTATGTATGCCAATGCGTAACATAAAATATGAGATTATAGGTGTATTCCAAGTTTTAAATAAAAAAGACGGTGATTTTACCGATGATGATGAAAATATTTTGTTAGCAATCGGAACAAACGCAGGTATAGCAATAGAAAACAACCTACTGTTTAATATTCAGCAGAAAATGCTGGACGAACAAAAGAAACTGTTTGAAGGCTTTATTGATACGCTTGCAGCCTCAATAGATGCAAGGGATAAAATAACTTTAGGCCACTCAAGCAGAGTTAAAATGTACGCGGAACTCATATCAAAAAAAATGGATTTAAATCCCGACTTAACGGAAATTATTTCAAAAGCTGCAATGCTCCATGATATAGGTAAAATCGGAATAAGAGATGCTGTCTTACAAAAAAAAGGCTCATTAACAAAAGAAGAATACGAACATATCAAAGAACACGTGAAAATAACATACGATATACTTTGCAAAACAAACATTAATGCCTCGTTTTCGGAAATTACCGAAATAGCAGCTTCGCACCATGAAAAATATGACGGAACAGGTTATTTCAGAGGATTAAAGGGCGAACAAATACCTTTAGGCGGCAGAATACTTGCCGTCAGTGATGTATTTGACGCTATAACATCAGTACGTCATTACCGTGACAGAATGCCGATTAAAGACGCATTAAATATTATGCTGGACGGCAAAAACAAACATTTTGACGGCAAAATTATAGACGCATTTCTTTCTTTAAATTGCGATGTTATAACTGATGTTTTAATCAGTGAATACAATACAAAAATTAAAGAAAAAGACAGAAAAATTCTTGAGGGGGTTAATTTATCAGATTTTGCATTAATTCTTAACAAGCAAAACAACAATTCAAAAGAGAAAAAAATCATAGATATATTTAACTCCTACTATATCCGTTCAAAAACTACGGAAACCATTTGAGGAAATATGTATAAAATATTAATCGCAGAAGACCACGCATTAATAAGATTCGGATTAAAAACCGCATTTGAGGCTAAAAATTTTGCCGAGAAGATTTATGAAACTTCTAACGGGGAAGACGCCGTCAGTATTGTAAAAAACAACTCAATAGACGCAGTAATAATGGATTTAGGGCTGCCTTCAATGGACGGAATTGAAGCGGCAAAACAAATACATGAAATTAATAAAGATATAAAAATAATAATATTAACCTCTCACAGTTCGGAAAATGAAGTAATAAATTCAATAAAAGCAGGTGCAAGAGCATATTGTTCAAAAGATATAAATCCCGATAAACTTGCAGATGTTATTTTATCGGTAATTGAAGGCGCTTTATGGTTTGATTCAAAAATTTCAGATGTTGTCCTAAAAGCAATCACGTCAGAAAATAAATCTTATAAGCTTGATATAGATGATAATTATAACTTGACTGACAGGGAAAAAGAAGTTCTTGAATATATTTGTGACGGGCTTAATAACGGTGAAATATCAAAAATTCTTGACGTAAGTATAAACACCGTGAAGGTTCATGTCAGCAGTATTATACAAAAATTAGGGGTTGAAGACAGAACTCAAGTTGTTGTAAAGGCATATAAAAATCTTATTTCTCCTAAACCGTAGAAAGAAAATTATTTTAACATTTCAAATAAATCTTTATTTCTTGCCCTTTGAACTTTATTCCAGTCCTGCGTACAAATTACGGCAGCCGAAATAATTTGTTTAATGGAATAAGTCTTAATGCAATCCCACGATAAATTTATAAGTTCCTGTTTATTTGTATTTTTCTTAAGAGCGGCCATAAATTTATCTTTTTTTTCTTGTTCAATATCAAGTTTATCAATACTTTTTTGCATTTCCGTATAATACCCGTCCAAAAAAGCGTCATAAAACATTTGTTTATCGTTTTCGCTGTATTTAAAAGCATAGGCGGGAAATGAAAACGCAATCATCAAAAATAAAGCAATACATACTTTCATAAACTGTCCTTTTTAAAAATTATTCATCATAACAGAATAAAATTAATTCTCCTTATGGTTATCAATTGCGCTAATTTAATCATATACTCAGATTTATACCTCCTTATAGTGCAGTAAAGTTGCTCACACCATATTTTTTTATGATAGAATATTTTTGTATTGGTAAAAAGAATGGAGATAGTATATGAAAGAACTTTCATCACTTCAAGTCGAAAGATTAAAATATCAGCCCAAACTGCCTTCTTCATTGGCAGGCGGAATAAATAATCTTACGATGACGGAAGGAAATAAAACAGAATCCGTAAAAGACCAAGAACAAATAAAAGAATTATTTAAAAACACCTACGGAAAACCTGTTGTCACATTTAATTCATCAAACAATAAAGAAGTCAGCAAAAAAAGAAACATTGGTGTAATATTATCGGGCGGACAAGCACCGGGAGGACACAATGTAATAGCAGGGCTTTATGACGCTTTAAAACAAGCAAACAGTGAAAATAAATTATACGGATTTTTAGGCGGCCCATCGGGTATTATTGACGGGAAATATATTGAATTTACGGACGAAAAAATCAACGCTTACCGTAATACCGGTGGTTTTGATATTATAGGTTCAGGCAGAACAAAGCTTGAAACGGAAGAACAATTCCAAAAAGCTTGGCAAGTATGCAAAAATTTAGGAATTACCGGTGTTGTTATCATCGGCGGTGACGATTCTAACACAAATGCAGCTATGCTGGCTGAATGGTTTGTTAACCATAATGCGGGAATTCAAGTTATCGGCTGCCCTAAAACAATAGACGGCGACCTCAAAAACGACCAAATTGAAATATCATTCGGTTTTGATACCGCAACAAAAACTTATGCTGAACTTGTAGGCAACATTTTAAGGGACGCAAACAGTGCTAAAAAATATTGGCATTTTATTAAATTAATGGGAAGAAGCGCTACTCATGTAGGTCTTGAAGTCGCACTTCAAACACAGCCTAATATTACTTTAATTTCTGAAGAAGTTGAACAAAAGAAAATGTCTTTAAAACAAATCGTTGATAATATGACGGAAATTGTTGCAAAAAGAGCGCAAATGGGTAAAAACTTCGGTATTGCTTTAATACCTGAAGGCTTAATTGAATTTATACCCGAAATAAAATCAATGATATCAAACTTAAACGACACTTTAGCCGCATTAGAAAATGATAATAATTATAAAAATGCCGAAGAAAATGCTAAATTCGAAATTATTAAAGGGAAATTGAATTCAGCAGACAGTGCAGTATTCAGCTCACTGCCGACCATGATTAAACAGCAATTATTAATGGATAGAGATCCTCACGGCAATGTACAAGTTTCTAAGATTGAAACTGAAAAGCTTTTAATTGAAATGGTGAGCGCAAAATTAGCTGAAATGAAGAAACAAGGCACATACAACGGCAAATTCTCGGCACAATGCCACTTCTTCGGTTACGAAGGAAGATGTGCATTCCCGTCAAACTTCGACGCTGATTATTGCTATTCATTAGGTTATAACGCATTTGCATTATTAAAATTCGGTTTAACGGGATATTTATCATCAGTTAAAAACCTTTCTGCCCCCGCAAGTAAATGGGTGGCAGGCGGAGTTCCTTTAACAATGATGATGAATATGGAAAAACGCCACGGCGAATTTAAACCGGTTATTAAAAAAGCATTAGTTGAATTAGACGGCCCCGTATTTAAAGAACTTGAAAAGAACAGAACAACTTGGGCTTATGAAGATAAATACATATTCCCCGGTTCAATTCAATACTTTGGCCCGTCTGATGTTTGCGATATAACAACGGAAACACTAAAACTTGAAAACTCAGCTAAATTAACAGCTGTATAAATAATAAAACCATAATAAAATCCCCGCTTTTTTGGGCGGGGATTTTATTTAATTTTCATCAGATTTTTTCACAAATTAATAAACATTCACTAATTGTACTGTTATATACAGGCTGATAAAAATCATATCTGTACTTATATTTTGAATTTTTCATAATTTCTTCAACCATAGGTTTTACTTTAAAGAAATCATGGCAATTATGGTAAATACTTAATAATAATACAGGTGCTTGAGTTTGCAATGTTTCTTTTGCGCCTTTTAAGAAATTAGGTTCAAATCCTTCTATATCAACTTTTACAAGCCCGACTTGCAAATTATTTTCTTTAACATAATTATCTAAAGTTGTCATTTCAATTTTTTCTTTTCCTTTATCAGAAATATATGAGCCGACGCCTAATGCACCAAAATAATCCATAGCGCAGGTTTCTTTTTTATCACCAAGCCCCATATTTTCAATAATTATGTTATTTGAATTATTTAAAGAAATTGTCTTTTGGCAGATTTCATAATTTTTCTTAGTCGGTTCAAAACTTATTACTTTATTTTGCGGGAATTCTTTGCTGAAGACAAGCGCTGAATCTCCGATATTAGCGCCAGCATCTATTATTGCGCCTTGAATATTTTTATTTTTTAATGACTCAATACCGTGTTTATATAAAAATACGGAGGCTTCAAAAAAATTTACCGGTAAAATATAGTCTTTCCATTTGAAATAATCTTCATAAACTTCTATTTCTTTGTTAAATTGAGTTATTTTTTCAAGAGCTTCAAGTTCTTCTTTTGTATATATTTCTTGCGGAGCCGGATCACGATTTAAATCTTTTTTAAATTTTATTACCCGTGAATTACGTTTAATAATTTTATCCAAATTATTTTTTGCTTCGGAATCAAGGTTCTTATAAAGATTTTCCACCGTTAATTTATCATTAGGTTTATCGCTTTCTATAACTTCCTGAATTTCAGGCTTAGCAGCAATATACCATTTTAATTTCAACAATTGCTCTATACTTGATATATGATTTAAAATATACTTTTCGTAAGGTGAACACTTAATTTTTTTATTTATTTTAAAGCCTAATATACAAATTTCTTTTTTAACTGATTTTAGAAAATCGAGTTTATCTGTTTCATACACATTTTTTACAGAAAATAAACTTTTCAGAAATTTTTTAGAATTTAAAAATCCCCCCCCCGCGGCAGATTTACCGGATTTTTCATTTAAATTTATACTGTCATTCATATTCTTACCTCTCTGATAATAATTATAATTATATGTTACTAAAATTTTAAGTTCAAGATTATGTTCTGTTAATCGGAATTCCTAAATTTATTCCTATAGTTTTAAGTTCTTCAAACTCACCAATTATCTTGCATTCAAATTCATTGTTTTCAAAAACTGTCATTTGAGCTAATATTGCGCCTAATAATGCTTCTAACTGAGCGACGGGGAGCATATTCACGGGAAGCTCGCGCATATTATACTTAATTCTCAATGTATCCTGCAAAGCCTTACAGTCTGTCGGAGTCCTATCACGGTATGCATAGCAGTTTCCCATAATTTTTTTCATGTTATCCGTATCAAACCTAAAAATATCAATGCCATGTTTATTTAATTCTTTAAAATACTCGCTTCCGCGGGAAGAAAATCTGTTTGTCCAATCCTCGCGATTTATCATTTTTTTATCAAAATTAACCAAATCATAAGTTCTGGAGTTATATTTCCATTTATGGTCAAGCATAACTTGATTTTCGGGAATGGAAACCATAATTACCGCATTTTGCTTTCCGGGGAAATTATCAAGAAAATACTTAACGTCATTCATTGAAAAAAGCTTATCCAGCGTGATTATATGTAAATTAGGGTCTAAAACGGCAACAGCAGATTCAATTGTACTTAAACCGCCCAGTGATATACCTATGAATGAAACCTTTGAATTTTTATCTTTTATTATATCCATAATCAAATCTTTTTTATGATACTATTATAAAGGAATTATATCGGAGAGTAAAATATGTTTACGGTAGATAAAGAAGAAATTATAAAAGGACTTGATAATTTATCCAAACCGTCAGTACTTGTAATAGGGGATATGGCGATAGATGAAATGGTCTACGGCACAACAGACCGTATGAGCAGAGAAGCGCCCGTGCTTATTTTACGCCATTATAATACAAAAGTAATCCTTGGTGCAGCTTCAAATGCCGCACACAATTTAGCAACATTAAACGGCGGAAAAGTCAGCGTTATAGGTTTATATGGGGACGATTACTATGCTCCAATCCTTTTAAATACTTTTAAAGAAGCAGGGATAAATACCGAATATATGATAAAAGATGATACAAGAGCAACTACGGTAAAAACCAGAATATCAGGTTCTTGTTCTCAATCAGTCACACAGCAAATCGTAAGAATTGACAGGGAAACAATTACTCCTTTAAGCATGGAAATTGAGAATAAAATTCTTTCACAAATGGAGCTTGCAATTCCTAAACACGATGCAGTTATTTTATCCGACTATAACATAGGTATACTAACCGAAAAAATTATTGCCAAAGCAATAGAGTTATGCAAAAAATATAACAAAATTATTGTTGTTGACTCTCAAAAGGATTTAAACAGATTTAACGGCGTAACATCAATGACTCCGAACCAGCCTGATACCGAAAAATATGTCGGATTTTTTATTAAAGATGAACAAACACTTAAACAAGCCGGAAAAGTCATGCTGGAAAAAACAAACGCAGACTCCGTTTTAATAACCCTCGGCGGTGACGGAATGGCGCTGTTCGAAAAGAACGGAAATTATGAAAAAATTCCTGTTTTTAATAAAACTGATGTATTCGATGTTACCGGTGCCGGAGATACAGTTGTTGCCGCGTATACTTTGGGTATGGCAGCAGGTATGAGCAAAAAAAATGCCGCAATACTGGGTAATCTTGCCGCAAGTATTGTTATAAGGTCTTTTGGCTGCGCAACTACTACCGTTCCTGTGTTAAAATCAGTTTTAGACAAAATGGATATGGAAATTTTTAAAATTAAATTTTAGGAGATATTATGAATATTTTTAAAAAATTAAAATTAACCGATTATATAATTATTTTATCAGTTATTATACTAATTGCAGTCGGATTACTTGTTGTATTTAAGAAAAAGAACTTTTCAAATCTGCCTGTTGAAAAAGAAGCTAAAATTCAATTTGAAGTATTTTTTAGAGGTGTAACGATTTCTGATACGGTTGTTCCGTTTAAAGCAGGTGATGACGCTTTTATTACAATAAGAAATGTACCTTATACAAAGCTCAAAATCGTTGCAATGGACGGCAGCCCGAGAATGACAATAGTAAAAGCCGATAACAAAAACGGATACGCAGTCATTGAAGATGTTTCAACTCCTAAGTTATATGATTTTATTATAAGGCTTGAAGATACCGCAAAAAAAACATCGGACGGTTATGTCGCAGGCGGAAATAAAATTAAAATGGGCATTCCCGTTGTTATTGAAGGCGAAAAATATAAATATTCCGGTACTATCTCCGCTATTTATGAGGTTGAAGAAACTCAAAATAAACAATGAAAATATTAGACTCTAAAATTTTTGATTTTATTAATTTTTGCTTAGAAATAATACAAAACAAAACCGATAAACTAAGACAAAACAGCTTCTTATTGCAGGGATTGGATTATTTTATAATGCTTGCAATTATATTAACATACGCAATTTCAACAATCGCTCAAACAGAAACTCTCGGCATTATTGCGGTTATTGTTCCGGTGTTGGTATTTTTCAAAGTTATGATTACAAAAGGAGAAAAAATAGAACTTGAAAAATGCAATTTCTATCTTATTATCTACCTTTTAATATGCTTAATTTCAAATTTTACATCATCAATGCTTCATCAAAGCTTATACGGTTTTATGAAAACCGTTTTGTACTTTGGATTTTACTTCGCTTTATGCCAATTCATAAAAAATAACAAAAAATTTATATCAATAATTTTTTTCACACTTGCAGTAATTGTCGGAACCGAAAACATTATAGGTCTTATACAAAATTCAATAGGAGTTGAAAATATATCAACGTGGCAGGATACAAGCTATGTAAACCCTGAAGATGTATTATCAAGAGTATATGGAACTTTAAAGCCATATAATCCGAATTTATTCGGCGGATTTTTAGTCGCAGCATTTCCTTCGGTTATTGCAATGTTTGGGCTTTCTGTTAATAATAAAAAGACTGTAAGTTCAATAATTTGGGCAGTATGCTCACTAATTTGTGCTTATACAATATTTTTAACGGGATGTCGTGGAGCATATCTTGCTTTATTTACAATATTTATAGGAATTTTATTAATTACCTTCAATAAAATTAAAAAATTTATTCCCGTTTTAATCGCAGCTGCTGCCGCTTTCATAGCAGTAAATCACGGGATTTTAAAACGTTTGATGTCAATATTTATAATGCGCGGTGATTCATCTACATCTTTCAGGCTTAATGTTTATCACTCTGCATGGCAGATGTTAATTGATAATCCCGTATGCGGTATTGGGGTCGGTAACAAAGTATTCAGAGAAATATACGGGCTGTACATGTTATCGGGATTTGACGCTTTAAGCTGTTATTGCGTATTTTTGGAAATAGCGGTAGAAAGCGGTATTTTTGCACTTGCAGCTTACATCGCATTCCTCGCTTCTCTGATATCGGCAGGCATAAAAAAGCTTAAAACTAATATCGGAGGAAACGAAAAAATAATAATATTTTCAGCATTAACTGCTGTCATTGCGGTTATGGTTCACGGTTTATTTGATACAGTGTACTTTAGACCTCAAATCCAATTTGTATTTTGGACAATGGCTGCAATTTTAACGGTTTATTTAAGAGAAGAAACAACGGTCAAACAATGAAAATACACGAATATCAAGCAAAAGAATTATTTAAACAATACGGGATAAAAGTTCCCGCTTCCGTTCTGTGCGAAAAAAAAGAAAATATAGAACAAACAATAAAAAATTTTACGTTTCCTTGCGTAATTAAAGCTCAAGTCCACTCCGGAGCGAGAGGAAAAGCAGGCGGGGTAAAACTTGCGGAAGATTATAACAGTGCAATTATTACTGCTGAAAAAATTCTGGGCATGGAGCTTACATCTAAACAAGCCGGAACAAAAAAAGTTAATAAAATTTTAATTGAACAAGCCGTTAATATTGATAAAGAGCTTTATTTAAGTTTAACATTTGACAGGGCAAATGAAGCAATCGCTTTAATTATTTCCAATCAAGGCGGTATGGATATTGAGGAAACAGCAAAAATTTCGCCCGATAAAATTTATACTCAATTAATAACTGACAATTTTAATCCGGAGGAAACCGTCAAAAAACTTGGATTTAACAGTATTATAAATTGGCAAATTTGTTCAATCATAAATTCTTTATACAGATTGGTAAAAGAAAAAGATGCATTAATGGCAGAAATAAATCCGTTAGTCATAACCAAACACCACGAAGTAATTGCCCTTGACGCAAAAATAAACTTTGATGATAATGCCCTGTTCAGGCACGAAGATATTTTAGCGCTGAAAGATGAGGCGGAAGAAAATCCCTGCGAACTTCAAGCCCAAAAAGAAGGCTTAAATTATATTAAATTAAACGGCACAATAGGCTGTATGGTTAACGGGGCAGGGCTGGCAATGGCTACAATGGACGTAATTCGATTGGCAGGAAAGGAAGCAGCTAATTTCCTTGATGTCGGCGGCGGAGCAAGCAGTGACAAAATTGAAAAAGCATTTAAGATTTTAATTTCGGATAAAAACTTAAAAGCCGTATTTATCAACATTTTTGGCGGAATTTTGCGCTGCGACTTCTTGGCGGAAGGGGTTAAAAACGCCATTCAAAATTTAAACATTGATATTCCCGTCATAGTAAGAATGGAAGGTACAAACAAAAGCAAAGGCGCTGATATTCTTAATCATTCCGGATTGAAATTCACTGTTGTAAATGATTTAAATGAAGCAATAGAGGTAATTAAAAATATATAATGTCAATATTTATCAATAAAAATACAAGACTCATAGTTCAAGGTATTACGGGGAAAGAAGGTTCTTTTCACGCCCAAAGCTGTCAGGAATACGGAACAAATCTTGTCGGCGGAGTAACTCCTAAAAAAGGCGGAGAAAAAATCCTCGGGGTAAATGTATTTAACACGGTAAAAGAAGCCGTAAAAGAAGTAAATCCCGACACAAGTATGATATTTGTACCTGCAAGATTTGCCGCAAACGCAATAACAGAAGCCGCAGAAGCAGGAATTAAATTAATCATCTGTATAACAGAAGGAATTCCTGTTTATGACATGCTGGAGGCAAAAAAAGCTGTAAAACTCAACGGAGCAAGGCTTATAGGGCCGAATTGCCCGGGACTTATCAGCCCCGGTGAATGTAAAGCAGGTATAATGCCCTCAGATATTCATAGAAAAGGCTCTGTCGGTGTTATTTCAAGAAGCGGAACATTAACTTATGAAGCTGTTTATCAATTGACACAGCTGGGTTTAGGTCAATCAACCTGTATAGGAATAGGCGGCGACCCCATTATCGGAACAAGTTTTATTGATGTTCTTAAAGAATTTGAAAAAGATAAACAAACAAAAGCAATTTGTATGATAGGTGAAATCGGCGGAAGTGCTGAAGAAGAAGCGGCGGAATACATTCAGCATAATATTTCCAAACCTGTCATAAGCTTTATAGCAGGATTAACGGCCCCCGAAGGGAAAAGAATGGGTCATGCCGGCGCAATAATTTCAGGCGGTAAAGGCAGTGCTTCAAGCAAAATGGACGCCCTAACCAAAGCGGGAGTAACCGTTTGTAAAAATCCGGCAGAATTAGGAATTACAATTAAAAATATTTTAATCTAACGCTGAAGATTTTATCATTAATCCGCTGTTCGGTTATTTTCTTTAATTAATTCCTGCGGATTAATCTTTTCACAAGCGTTTTGTTCACCTTCTAAATTATTTTGCGTATTATTTTTTACGGGTTTTATATTTTCGCTTTTAATATTGTTATCAGAAACACTTTTGTGCTGTTCTTCTCTGGCGTTTTTAATTACATCGGATAACTCAAGCCCCTGAGCATAAGTTTGCGCGCTAAAAGCACACATTAAAAGAATAGTGATTAAAAATTTCCCCATTTTTCCTCCGTTTTGTATTATTTTGAAAAAAATGCAGAAATTTTTACATAGCCTGTCGTATAATTCCGTATCGATATTTTAAATCAAAAATTTTAGAAACCGAGTTATTAATTTTTTCTTCGTCAATTAATTTATCGGCAACGGCTTTTTCAAGGTCTGATATTAAATCAATAATTTTTTTATCCGTATCGCGGAAGATAAACATATTAACACCCGCATTTATTGCCCGCGTGCAAGCTTCAAATGGTGTAAATCCTTTTATTCCGTTCATTTCCATATCATCCGTAATAATAAGACCGTTGAATTTCAAAGAATTAATAAGTAAATCATTAATAATTTTTTTTGAAATTGAAGCGGGATAAACATCATCCAAAGCGGGATATAACACATGCGCCGCCATAATTGCGGGGAGTGACGTTTTAATCATTTCATCAAAAGGTTTAATGTGGATATTATTTAATTCTTCAAATGATAAATCAATCACGGGTAAAGTTTTGTGAGAGTCGCCGCCAGCTGCGCCATGCCCGGGGAAATGTTTACCTGCGGTTATTATTCCGTATTTATCATATTCTCTAAAAACCACTTTTGCGGCGGCAATAACATCATCAGGTCTATTAGAGAAAGCTCTTTCGCCGATAATCGGATTTTCGGGATTTGTATTAACATCAAGAACAGGGACAAAATTCAGATTTATTCCGTAATTTTTCAGTTCAAGTGCTATTTGTTTGGTTTGGTCTTGAAGATAAGAAAGACCCATTTCATAAGCGGATTTGGCACTCAAATACTTTTTTCCGCCATGGATTTTTTCCGTTCTTTCGACCCTTCCGCCCTCCTGGTCAATACTGTAGAACATCGGAATAAAAGCTTCTTGGGTCAAGTTATATATTAAATCTTTAAATTGTTTTTCACTTTCTATATTGCATGAAAAAAATATTACTCCGCCCAGTCCTTCTTTTAACAGCTGCATAAAATATTTATTGGAAGCATATTTCGCGGAACTGAAGCCGCAAATAAACATTTGAGCTAATTTTTGTTTAACAGTTAAATCCGATAGTTTCATTTTTATCTCTTAATTTTATATATTTTGAACTCACACGGTTCAAGTTTATCTATTTCAATAGTTGTAACATTTGAAGGTGAATAATGCGGAACAAAGTCCTTTTTATCGGGTTCATATATATATTCACATTCAAGTGTGTAATCAGACGGAATTTCAACCTTTTTATTTTCGACGGCGGAATTGGTTTTAATAGTATACTCCATGGTGCCGTCAGGGTTTTGTTTTAAAACTTTTTCATTTGAAGGAAGGTAATTTGCGGCTATTATGAGTGAATCTTTAACGGTTTCTTTTGAAATCATCCAGCTGACAAAACCGTTTTTATTTTGATTTATAATTTGAGCTTCACCATCAAGAGTAAGTTCATTTGTAAGTGCAAATCTTCTTATTGCATCAAACTTATCAAAAAATTCATCATCGCGTTCGCGTATTAAAGATACTTCTTCCTGTATTGTAGCTTCAATACCGTCTTTTGAGAACGATTCATCTCCGTCAACGTACAAACAAGGGCGCTGAGCCAGTTTTCCTCCCGGTAAAAATTTAAATTTAAACCATTTAAATAACGCTTCATCGCGGTCCATTAATCCTATATATCTGTTAACTGTTCTGAATTCGCCGTCTTGATTGTTATATGATTTTAAAATAGAAAGTAAAGAATTTTTGTAAACGGAAGCGTTGTAATCCTGCAATTCCCGATTATTTGTAATAACTTCGGAAGGAATTTTTTCATAATCCGTTTTGGTATCATTGCCCCAAAGTATATCAAAATTCATATCCTGATGATATTCTTTAAAATATGAACCCCAAAGTCTGTATTCTGCCATTGAAGCGAAATAAGGGACTTTTTCCTTCAGGATATCATTTGCTTTTTTTAAAACAAATCTCGGAGCGCGGTAACTTATGGGACGCAAATCTTTTTCACTCATTTCATCAACAACGAAATCGGAATGAGTCATTCTAAATCCGTCAAAGTTATATTCTTCCTGCAAAGTCTGCAAATAATTCAAATAAAAATTAATAACCGGAAGGTTATACTCTCCGTTTTCCAAATAAACAAAATAATACGGAGTCTGGCAATCGGAATCGGCAAATTTAGAAACATCATGACCTTTGGAATTAAAATGTTTAAATATCGGATAAGCTCCGCCTTCAGACATTTTTTCAAAGACGGGAATACCGCTTGAACACCAAGCCCCGTCGGGTAAAGTCCAAAGTCCTTCTTCTATTAAAGCATTTATTATCTCTCCGCGCTTTGTTATATCCGTATCTTTTTGAAGTTTAGCGGATTTCACGCCTTCAATCCTGCAAACAATATCCCTTACGCGTTTTTGAAGCTTCTTTTGTTCTTCTTTTTTTGTCATGTATTTGGAAAGTTCTTTTTTCTTTTCCTCCAATTCTTCATTAAAACGATTGTAAATAGGCATAAATTCAGGTGTTAAATCCACCGAACCGCTTTTTAATGTGGTTTGGTATATATTTTTTACTATACTTACGTCATCTTCATCAAATTCTTGAGAAATTTTTATAGCTGCAAAATTTAAAGATTTTTTAATTTCTTCTGTTAAAAATTTAACATCAATCCACCTTACAAGTTCAGGGTGAACCATTACCGTTTTCGAATATCTGCCGTTTTGAGGGAAAACATCATAAATAACGGGATGTCCTGCAAGCTGAGCCAATGTTATAAATATTTTTATCTGCTGTTTTGCCGTTAATCCTTTTGATTTTAAGCCGCTGTCACATAACTTTTCACTAACTTCTTCCGTACTTGCGGTTAAATATGCATTCCCAAAATCTCTCGGATGAAAAGGAACCAAATATATTGTTGTTGATAATATTCCTTTTTCAATATTTCCGGCAGGCAAAATAACTATTTGTTTTAACCAATCAATAAATTTTGCGGGAGATAAATCCTTAACGCCGTCGCCTAATGCAGCCAGATTTATTAATTTTATGTCATGCTGTTCTTTTTTTATCCAATCGGAATCCTTATATCCGTTCCTTTTAACGGGACTGATATACTCATCTTCAACCGTAAATTTATTTTCTTTATAAGTTTCATTTATTTCGAGCTTCTTTTCAAGACAAAAAAATGTTTCCGCATTAGTTAATTCTTCTAAGGCGCGTGATTGGGAATACGGCAGATAACCGTATTTTTCAATTAAATATGAAAGTTCCTTTTTTCTTTCCGCGCTGATATTGCCTTCACAATAGTGTTCTTTTATAAGAGCATAATTATTCTTTAATAAATCCGTCTTTTTTTCGGGTGCAGTTTTTTTAAAAAGAAACTCGAACATTTTTAACCTCATGCAGACTATCTTATTTAAAATATAGTATTATTTTTATATTAACGCAAGGAATGTAAATTAATCTAAAGATTTAGATAAAATTATAAACCGTTTGATTGATGTTTAGTTTTAAAAAAGTCTTTAAAATAATTTTACAAGGGTAGTATAGTCGTTGGAGATTTGATGAGTTCAAGGATTAAGTATAGTTTATCCGCTAAAATAGCTTTAGCCGCAATAACATTCATTTTTACGGCAATAAGCTCTTTTGCTGCCGTTAATTCCATTTCCGGAATTGACGTTCAACAAGGTAAAGATTTATCCTACAACATTATGCTTAAACTGGATAAATCCGCTAAAGTTATAAAATCTTCAACAGAAAAAGATAACCTGACCCTCACGGTTAACTCAACACTCCCCGCGGACTCCATTGAAATAATTTATGACAATGCCGCAGAACTTAATAACATTATCGTTCAAAAGAAAAATAAAGATAATACGGTTATTCTGCTTCAAGGTAAAAATATTGAAAATGCCGACATTTTTACCAAAGAAATCTCAACCGGTTTAATCCAAAAAGTTAACGATAATAAATTAAATATATTCTTTTTAAACAAAAAATATTCCGTTTTATCCGTTTCTGCAATGTTTTTTATGTTCTTCTTTATGCTGTTTTTCAGAAAACAAAATAAACATATTAATCACATAAATGAAACTGTTAACAAAAAAAGAAATAATAAAACAGCCGACACCCTAAGACATAAGAATATTCCGCAATCAAGAACCGTACCTTCCATTAACTACAAGGTAACAGGAAGCTTTAATACTTCCAATATGTCCGTTCCCAAAGACTTTGTAATCAATAATTACAATAATGAACACTTCGGGCAAATCAGAAAAGCAGGCTAAATAACTTGCATTATTTTAAATATAATATTATTATAATAGTATTCAACAAATAAATGAGTACATCATGCAGATTTTAAAAGCGGCAGAATTATTTAAAAATATAAAAAATATTGATAATATTGAATTTGAAAAATCTAAAATTATTAATATAGACTTTTCAAACATTGAAAACATTGATTTAAAAGCAATAAAAACACTTTTAAATTTACAAAAAATAGCCCTGTTAAATAATAAATCTCTTTCAATAAGCAATGTAAATCCGCAAGTAGGTAAATTGCTCGATGTAACAGGATTAAACAAAACATTTGCAAATGTTGCAACAAATCCTATAGCACAAAGAAAGGCTAAATAATAATGGCGGGACAATTTTATATAATTGCTACGCCCATAGGAAACCTTACAGATATTACACTACGGGCAGTTGATGTTCTCAAAACTTGTACTTATATTGCTTGTGAAGATACCAGAGTTACTAAGATTCTTCTTGATAAATACTGTGTGAAAGCAAAATTATTTGATTGTCACAAATTTAATGAAAAAGAACGAAGCGAAAAAATTATTAACCTCCTCGAAGCAGGCGAAACAATCGCGCTTGTTTCTGACGCGGGAACACCTTTAATTTCTGACCCGGGAAGTGTGTTACTAGATACTTTAAGAAATAAAGGAATTAATTATACTTCACTCCCGGGGGCTTGCGCCATTACAACTTTTTTAAGCCAAATCCCGCGCAAAAATGAAGAATTCGCTTTTATCGGTTTTATTCCCAGAACAAAAAAACAACAAACAGAAATTTTAAATAAATATAAAAATACAAATTGTATTTTTTATGAATCCCCTAACAGACTGCTTGAAACACTCAAAAATATTTCGGATAATATCGGAGCTGAAACATATATCGCAATCGGCAGAGAATTAACAAAAGTATACGAAGAAATAAAAATTTCTACTGTTTCTCAGCTTATTAATTATTACGAAAATCATCCCTTAAAAGGCGAAATTATTGCAATGGTTTATGAAAGAAATTCTGACTTAAAAGAGGAGGAATTAAAAGAAAAAATTCAAATTTTGAAAGAAGACAATTTTTCGCCAAAAGATATTTCTAAAATCATTTCCAAATTATACGGCGAGAATAAAAACAAAATATATAAATTAGCACTGGATTAGTGTTTTGAAACGAATTTATTACCTTTAACAAAGAAACGCCAAGGCAAATCTGCCGCCAATTTTATACCTACTCTTGTTGTTTGAATTATATTATCAACATCAATCGTTTCACCATATTCAATCCATATAGGAGATTTTTTAGAGCAAACATCAAACCCGTTAAATTCTTTATTAATATTAAGCGCTTTACATAATTTAGCAGGGCCGTTTGTATTAAATATTCCGTCTGAAATCGGTTCGATAGCTCTTATTAAAACGGCTGCACCGTAATCTTTTTTTTCAGTTGCTATATTTAAGCAAAAATGCATACCGTAAGTAAAATAGACATAACATGTACCGGCCTTTTCAAACATAGGAGAATTGCGTTTAGTTTTGC
>CANPXC010000004.1 GCA_947585605.1 Candidatus Gastranaerophilales bacterium
TCAATCCCAAATGCAAATGCCATAAACAAAAGGATACAAGCAATTTACAACAAATGCCAATGCAACAGAATAGTTATACTGTTGTATAAATCTTACACTTATATAATAGCATGAACATGTATTTTTTGATATGTTGCATAAAATAAAATACTAACAATTTATATAACCGTTAATACTTATATTTTATGCCCATTTAAAGACTTATTCATCAAAATAACTATTATGATGAAAAAAGGGTGTTTAGATTATGAGCAAGCAAATTAAAATAAGGGTATATCCTGACGGAAGAATAGAATCGGAAACGGTAGGAATTAAAGGTAAATCTTGCCTTAACTACATTAAAGAAGTTGAAAACTTAACAGGGGCAAAGACTGTTAAATCCGAATTTACTAATGAATACTACGAAACAGAACAGTACCTTTATTTTGCGAATGAGGAGTATCAGCAGAATGGACATTAGGATAAATTCATATATTCCTATAACAGATGTCGAAGGTGTTGGAACACGTTTTGCAATATGGGTACAAGGCTGTTCTATTCATTGTAAGGGTTGTGCGAACTCTCACATGTGGAATTTTGACGGCGGTACAGCCTATAAAGTAATTGATTTTATTGAATTAATTAAATCATATAAAGATAAAATTGAAGGTATAACTTGGTTAGGCGGTGAGCCAACAGAACAAATAAAGGCTGTAATAGAGATAAGCAAGGCAGTTCAAGAACTTGGGCTGTCCGTTATTCTTTTTACGGGAAATGAATTTAAATACCTTGAAAACAATGCGGATTTTCAAGAGGTAATTAAGTATGTGGATATTCTGATAGACGGCAGATATGAGCAGGACAAAACCGATTATTCACGTGCTTGGGTCGGTTCAAGTAATCAGAATTATTATTTTTTAACCGACAGGTACAATGAATCAGTAATAACAGAGTATAAAAACAAAATTGAAGTTAGAATAAATCCCGATAACAAAATTATTATGACCGGAATGGGTGATTTTAGTAAGTTATCAGAATTAGCGAGGTAATACATGGCAAAGACAGAAGTATTGGAAGGCATTAAAAAAACAGAGCAATATTTAACAAACTTATTTAAAGCAAGATTTAGTTTTGTGTATATTCCCACTTGGGAAGAAATAAGGGTTATTGAACTTATTACAAAGATTGCTAATAATACAAAAGTAATAAAAAGCAAAAGAGAGATTTTTGTATGGAGTGCTACAGAAGGCTTAAACAAACTGCTTGCAACAGGTCAAGAACACGTTAATAATGCTGAAAATCCTATAGAAGCATTGAATTTTATAGACAGTTATAATAAACCGGCAATTATGATATTAAAAGATGCTCATGTATTTCTTGGGATACAAGGCAGAAATGCTGATTATAACTTCATTAGAAAAATTAGAGATGTGGCAGGGTCACTAAAAAATGCTGAATGTTCAAAGAACGTAGTAATACTTGCACCTTCTCTTGTATTACCGAATGATTTACAAAAAGACATTACAGTAGTTGATTTTGATTTACCTACCTTAGATGAACTTAAAAGCCTATTAAATGAAATGCTTGATATGAATGAAGGGTCTGGAATACTTATTGACCTTGATGAAAATGGCAAAGAATTACTATGTAAAGCAGCCCAAGGGCTTACATTACAAGAAGCCGAAAATGCCTTTGCTCGTGCTATGGTTACGAAAGGACAATTAACAGTTAAAGAACTTGATATTATTCTTGAAGAAAAATGCCAAGTAATTAAAAAGACAGGAATACTTGAATTTATTAAAACTACAGTAAATATTGATGATGTAGGTGGGTTAGAGAATATGAAAAAATGGCTAACTAAACGCAATAATTCTTGGCTTGGTAAGGCACAAAAGGATTATAATTTACCTGCACCAAAGGGGGTTTTAATTACGGGTGTTGCAGGGTGTGGAAAGTCAATGACTGCAAAGGCTATGAGTGCCATGTGGCAATTACCGCTATTAAGACTTGATGTAGGAAAGATATTTTCAGGTTTAGTCGGAAGCAGTGAAGAAAATATGAGAAAAGCTATACAAACAGCTGAAGCTGTTGCCCCTTCAATTCTTTGGATTGATGAAATTGAAAAAGGTTTTGGCGGTAGTTCTGGCGGTGAAATGGACGGTGGAACTACATCGAGAGTATTTGGAACTTTCTTAACATGGATGAATGAAAAAACGAAACCTGTATTTGTAATTGCAACAGCAAATAACATTTCAAGATTACCCGCTGAAATGCTAAGAAAAGGTCGTTTTGATGAGATATTTTTCGTGGATTTGCCTACCGTCAATGAACGTAAAATAATATTTAAATTGCACCTTGAAAAGAGATTAAAGGGCAGTAAGTCAAAGGATTTTGCAATTACTGATGATTTATTGATTAAACTTGCTAATGCTACAGAAGGTTTTGGCGGTTCTGAAATTGAACAAGTTGTAATATCAGCTTTATTTGAAGCATTTGCAGAAAACAGAATACTTGAAACAGAAGATTTGTTTAAGGTTATAAAAAATACTGTACCTCTTTCTACTACGCAATCCGAACAGATTTTAGCAATTAGAGAATGGGCGAATGAAAGAGCAGTATCAGCAACGGCACATGATGAAAGTTATAATTATGTACCCGAAGAAACCGAAGAAACCACGAAAAAGAAAGAAAAAGCTAAGAAGGATACAGAAACCGTTAAACGTGCAAGAGGCGGCAGAACTATTGATTTTTAAATAAAAAAGGAAATTAAAATATGTCTATAAAATTAGAAATGAATGTATCAATAGGAGATATAGAAAAAGCTCTCAAAGAATTAGATATTAAAGAAAATTCAGAAAATGACTTTAATATTCAACAGCAAATTTGCAATAACATAAAATCTAAAATTGCAAAAAATTCTTCTATGAAAATAGAGCAAGAAGAAGTATTAGAGGATAATTCTGTATTACTTACTATATGTATATAGGGGTTTTAATGGATAAAGAAGATAGTATATTAATTAATACTTATTATAAAAATGCCGAAAAAGCATACATAGAAGGTGATTATGAACAAACAGAACAATATTTAAAAAATATTGAAGAATTAGAAACCAATAACCTTCCAGCAAAAATATTAAGTGCTAAAACATTATACTATCAAGGTTTTTATGATGAAGCTCAAAACTCTTTAAATAATATTTTAAATAATAACAAAATTTATGATAACAAGCTATTGTGTGATATTCAAGAATTTTTAGGGTACATTCATTACCAAAATGCAAATTATATTGATGCAATTAAAGAATTTTCTAATGCTATAAATAGCAATCCGAATACAAATAATCTTGCTGAAATTTTTGAATATAGGGGAATTTGCTACTATGAAACAATTGAACCTATAGAAGCATTATTTGATATTGCAAAAGCTATTGATTTGACAAAAGGTAATACAGTTAATGAATTAGGTGAATACATAAGAAAAATAAATGAAGAGAATCCTAATACAGAAGAAATTCAGAAATGTATAGAAAATTTTAACGGAAAATATTTGTATTATTGTATTGAAACAGATAATATAGAATATTTCGCAGAACATTTAAACTATCAGAATGCTATAGAACTTTTAAATACTGCTATTGAAGAAAAAGAATTTGAAAAAGAAGTTTACACATATTTAAAAGGTAAAATAAGTTATAACAATGGCGATTATGCAAAAGCCTTGAATTATTTAAATGAAGCTATAAATTATATCGAAAATGATGAAGGTTGGTATTATCATACAGAAGATATTTTTTATTACAGAGGTTTAACCTATATCAAACTTAATCAAAGACAAAATGCAAAAAATGATTTGACAAAAGCTCTTGAATTAGCAAGAGAAAATAATGATTCAGACAAAGAATCAGAAAAGTTTGTAGAATACACAAATACCCTTAAAAATATTGACCGTATCAATATTTTAACTTGCAGTATGGAACAATTATTACAAATTGAAGGCTTTGACGAAAATAAAGCTACTACATTTATAAAAGCAAGAAATGAAGGCAAATTGTACTATGATATTGATTCTTTTGCACAGGATTATCAAATACAACCTCATATACTATTTGAAATACAAGATAAATTAATTTTTCCGCAGAAACAAAAAAACAAATTAGGCAGAAAGATAGATTGGTAATAATTATAGGAGGAATAAAATGTCAATATATATGCAGTTAAAGTACAAAACAAAACTTTCAGATAAAGAAGTTTTAAAAAAGGTATTTAAGGAACTAAAAATTATATATCAAGACCATAATGATGAATTGGTATGTGATATTAATTATTATGAACTTCATTTAAAAAAGAATAAAGGCGGTGAATATGAAATAAGGACAAAAGGCTATAACGATTGGAAAGAGGAAATAATAGATTTCCGTAAAAAAATAACTGATTATTACAATAAATTAATTCAAAACAATCAGCAAAAAGAAATTTGCCAAAGCATAAAAACAAAGGTCGCTAAAAGTAGTTCAATGTCGTTAATACAAGAAGAAACATTAGAAGACAACTCTATTGTTTTGACAATAAGTGTGTAAGGATAAAAAATTGTATAAGAAAGTATTTTGGATATTAGAAATATTTTTTATTTTATCTTGCTTTTTTAATGATGATTTGTGGGTAAATTTTTGGGCTGTAAATATTGTTATAGCTATTCCTACAGTAATTATTTGGAATTTTAATAGAAATGAACCTTCTAAAAATAATAAAGAACTTAAAGTAAAAAAATCAGAAAAAGATATAAAACTCTTAAAATTACTGTGCAAATGCAAGCAAGAAGGTACATTAAAAGATATAGAAAACCTTAAAAATTCTATTGAAAAAAATATTAAAAATAACGGTTCTGATACTGAATTTTTTGATTTAAACTTCATTATAGCTAAAATATATAACAGAATGAATGATAAAGAAAATACAAATAAAAGTTTTGAAAAAGTTATAAGTATAATTAAAAATTTTAATCATATAGAATTAGGCAAAATAGCTGATAAATATATAGAAAAAGAGCGTTTTCAAGATGCTATCAGTTTATATACATACATATTAGAAGATGATATTCATATCAATACGGATAATATTCACATTGTACCTGACATCTATTATAAAAGGGCAGTTGCGTACTTGGAATTAAAGCACAATTATTATAAAAATTTAGCAATAGAAGATTTGAATACTGCTAAAGAAAAAGCTAAATATATTTATGAAATGTTTGATAATATTTCTGAAAATGATTTAAATGAAAAACTAAATAAATACAATTTAAAACTTGGTGAAATTACAGGAAAACAAGAAACTTTAACTATTGATGATACACACATGTCAGTCAAAAATGATGTACCTTTAGAAATAAAAACAGAAGAGAAAGAAGTTGTTTTTGATACAGAAGAAAATAAAACTATAGAACCTATAAATTACGGTATTCAAGCGTACGAAAAAGCATGTAAATTAATGAATAAAAAAGATTATGTATCAGCTATTGAATTGTTTTTGACAGCATTCCTAAATAATGTTAATACGGTAGATTCTTTAAGAAATTTAGCAAGGGCAGAAAAATGTTTGGGTAACTTGGAAAGTGCAATTAATTATTACAAAGATGTTTTAAATGAAGAACCTAACGATGCAATAGCTTATAACAACATTGGTAATATTTATTATCAAATGAAAAATTATGACGAAGCCTTCAATGCCTACAGTAAAGCAATAGAAATAGATAATAATTTTGATATAGCAATTACAAATAGAGAAAAAATCATAAAGATACATGAAAAAGAACAGCAGAAAAAAGCTGAGGTGTTATATGAGCAAGCACGCAAAGACTTTATTTATAAAGATTATGCTAATGCAAAACAAAATATTTTAAAAGCTATTCAGATTTATAATGCCCCGAAGTATTTAACATTGGAACAGAAAATAAATAAAAATATTGAAAACATTGAATCTCTTTACAATAATGCCATATTATTGATGAATACAGGCACTACCGTAGAAAATTATCAAGCAGCTTTAAAAATGTTAAAAAAAGTAATTGAATTAAATCCTAATTGTACTAAAGAATATTCTATAGAATCTGATAGAATAACTTGTTATATGGGAATACAAGACTTAATAAACTCAGGCAATATAACAGAAGCTAAAAGACTTATTCAAAAAGCCACAACGAAATATACTAATGATAAAAAAATAGAAAACTTTAATAAGGATATAGAAAATATACAGCAACAAGCGGAAAATTTATATAATGAAACTCTTAAATATATTGATGAAAATAATTTTGAAAAAGCAAAAAATTGTATTCAAACAGCATTAAAAATTGATAATTTGGGTAAATACAAAAAATTATCAGAAAAAATTATAGTTGAACTTAATGCAGAAAAATACTATAAGTTATTTTTGAAAGAATTAGATAAACAACACTATATCGAAGCACTTTCTTTAATAAATAAAGCCTTGGATATAATTCCTAAAAAAGCAATTTATAAAAATGCTTTAAAAGAGATTACCCCGATTGTTGCAAATATGTATTTTCAAAACGGACAAAAATTTTTAGAAAAGCAAGATTATGAAAAAGCTATAGAATCATTTAATAATGCTATAACATTAGATTCAACAAATTTAAGCTATTATGAACCATTAAGTATTGCAGTTGATAAAAATAATCAAATTAAAGCAAACTATTTTTACAGTAACAGCTTAAATTACTTAAAAAATGGAAACTTTGAATTTGCAGTATCGGATATTCAAAAGGCATTAGATATATATCCCGATAATGAAACTTATAAAGATGTTTTAGAAAAAGCAAATAATAGAATGGTTGATATTACTACTTGTAATAAAAAGGCATTATTAACTTTAGAAGGTTTTGATAAAGAAAAAGCAGAACAGCTTATGCGAGACCGTAAAATTATAAAATGGTATGACATAGAAAGTTTTGCAAAACATTTTAATTTACAACCGCACGAGCAGATACTATTGGCTGATAGATTAATATTTCCGCTAAAACCACATATCAAACAAGGAAGAATGATAGATTTATAAAGGAGTATAAATAATGTCAAGAAAAACAGATTACAGAGATTTTTATAATTTAATAACTGTATTCATCGCCTTAATTTTAGGAACAACAAAATTCCTAATTGAAGTAAATAAACATGGTTTATGGAAAGAATGTATATTATCCGTAGGTTTTGTAGGCGGTTTTAATTACTTTCTTTATTATTTAGGTGATACAAATATATTGCCGTTTTCTGTTTTTTGGTGGAGTTGTATTATTAGTTTTATTGCGTTCTGTGTGTATTGGAGTCATTTATTCAATGGTAGTCCTTATAAACAATTTTCACAAGGGCAATTAAAAAGAAATTCAAGCTATTGGGCAGAAAATTCTTGGTGGTGGACTTTAGACGGTTGGCAGTTTGAAGAAGAAGTTGCAAAAATTTTTATTCTTATGGGATACAAAGCAACGGTTACAAAAGGGTCGGGCGATGGCGGAGTGGATATTATCATTGAAAAAGAAGGATATAAGGGAATTATCCAATGCAAACATTACAGAAACCCTGTACCCCCTGAACCAATAAGGGCATTATGGGGTTGTAAAGATGATTTTCAAGCGGATGAAGTAATCTTAGTTGCTTCGTCCGGCATTACGCAAGCAGGGGCAGATTTTATAAGCAATAAGCCGAATTTTAGAGTATTAAACCTTGATGACATAATCAGAATAAGTCAGCAAGTAAATACATATCAATCACAAAATGATTATGTTTCAAGCGGTAGCAAATATGGTAGAAGGTTAGATATATAAGGTAAAAATATGTTAGATAAAAAATTAAAAGAACAAATTTATTACGGAAATAATATACCAAAGAAAGAATTTGATAATAAAGGATTCTATACGTTAGTTGCCGTTATTGTAGGCTTTGCATTAATTGTGGCAGTCGTAAGTATTAATTCAAATAATACTACACATTATGAACAGCCAAAACAGGAACGTAATTTAGAAAATATTGTTAATGAAAAACCTTCCGCAACACAAGTTGAACAAAAAAAACTACAGAAAAAAAACACTACAGATACCGTTACAAATCAACAGAACACAAAAAATAATCCTGTTACAAAACCTAAAACCACATCAAATGATATAAAAAAGACATATACAGACAATAATTCTATGAATGAATTTTATAAAATTAACAGCACACACGCTTCACAGCAGGGTAGCAATTCTGAATATGGTGAATTTGGGTCATTTGTAACGAACGAAACACCTCAAAGAACTAAAGATATTGTAAACATGCAGTAAAAATACCTATAAACAAACAAAACAGTAAACAAAAAAATCAATATTGAAAAATCACAAGATTGGTTTCTTGAATAGTTTCAATGATATTTGATATAGATAGTTTTGTAATAACTAATAATATTATAAAATACATGGTTAAGCAATATCTATCACTTAGAGTAATTCGCAACTAAAGGAAGAATGAAAAAACTTAATGTTCCGAAGTCAATAACAGAGTAAAAATTGTAGGTTCAAAACTGCTTGATTCAAGATAAAATTTATACCTTGTAATTTTTGTATCCGGCTTTGTCGGTAAATCAATATAGGGTATATTCTGCTTTATAACAGAAATATGGTCTTTGTAATCATTATTAACAAAGCCTTCATGATAAACTTCCATATATCCGCTGTTATCCTGCTTTAATGCAATTTCAATCACATAAAACGTATCTTCTGTTTCCTTAAATGTTTTTAATACTAACGGCATGTATGAAATGACGTTATCAATTACCCAATGTGCATTTAGCACTTCTGCAAAATTCATTACACCTTCCGTATAAACTAAATTGGGGCAATATTTTCTTTTATACAATCTCTCACTGCTAAAATTGTTGGCATAAATTTCTTCAACTGTATTATAATTTTTCATTTTAAATCCTTCCTATATTACTTCTGCAAACTGATTGATTTTAACAGGATGTATTACTACTTCTGAATCTTTGTTATATAAATTTTGTTTTTTTGCTTGTGCGTTTGCATGTTCAAAGCTATCAAATACCCCAAAGCATACATAACTTGATTTGCTTTTCCATACGTCTGTTTGGTATAGTAAGTATAAAATGCCGTTTACTGCTTTAATATTTTTAATCATTATTTACCTCATTTCTTTTGTCTATGAAAAGTACACTTTTTGTGGACGGATACCGTATCCGAAAAATCAAAGTTTTTTAACTGCTATTTTTTATAATTTTGGTACATGAAAAGCACCTAACATTTTATAGACTGTGCATATTTAAAAAACGTGCTTTTTGCTATATTACACATACTCATAACATCTTTAACTTTGATTAAACCTTGCTTGTAGAGTTCATAAGCCCTCATAAAATCTTTTGGGATTTCGCTTGTAGGTCTTCCAAACTTTACACCTCTTGATTTTGCACTGGCGATTCCTTCAGCTTGCCTTGTTTTAATATTATCTCTTTCACGTTCTGCTACATAACCAAGTAGTTTAAGAATAATATCTGTAATCAATTTCCCTGTTAATCCGTTTTGATTATCTCTTGTATTAAGAATCGGCATATCTAATACTTGAATATCAACACCCATATTTATAATGCTTTCCCATTCCTTGCAAATTTGCGTATAATTTCTTCCGAAACGGTCAATGCTTTTAACAATTACAAGGTCGCCTGCTCTTAATTTAGCTTTCATTTGCTGATATTTTTCACGACCTGTAAAATTTTTTCCCGAAGCTTTTTCAATAATAACTTCATCAACCTTTAACCCTGTAAGCGAATCCAGTTGCCTATCTTCTTTTTGTTCACGTGTTGAGACTCTTATATATGCGAATGTTTTTCCCATGCTAATTGCCTCTTAAAAGGCTTAGGGGATAACCCCTAAGCGATAGTAAACTTTCTATAATTGCTTTGTTTTATAAAAGCATTGTATAATTCCAAATACTTTTTCTTGAATGCTGATGTGTTGAAGTTATTGCGTACTACATTTTGAAAATGCACTGTAAAAGCACCGATTGCCATTTCTTCAACCCCTGCATTATCCATTACCGTCTTGATAATGTTTTCTTTTTCTTCTTTAAGTTCTTTTAACTCATTGATTTTAGCTTCTAAAGCTCTGATATCTTTGATTTCATTTTCTAAATTTGATGTAATAATTACTGTTGTCATTTTTGACCGCCTTTCTTTTTATTTACCTTACGTTATCATGATGTATCGTAATTCCTTTAATGTCAACGGTTTTAGTAAATTGTCAACACAAAACTTTACGAAAACGTAAACTATTAATAAAAAGTGTTATAATAATTTTGTGAGGTAAAATATGAGTAATCCAGAAACACCAAAATATATTGCAACGGATGAGCGAAAAGAACAGTTAAGAAGCCTTATAAAAGACTTTTTAAAAGAACAGAATACATCTATATATAAACTTGCAAGAATGTTAAATGAAACGTATGGTCGGTCGGGTTCTGATTCAAATTTATTAAACAAACTTACAAGGTCATCTTTTAAAGTTACTGAACTTATGGATATTGCAGACTTATTTGGTTATGAAATAAAGTTTGTTAAAAAACAGGCGATAGAGAGTAAAAAAAATAAGCAAGAAAAATCATAGCTTACATATACATAAACTTTCTATCGTTATATATATTTTTTCACCAAATTGTATATTATAGTGCATTTTAATTAATCCATTTTATAATTGTTGTACCATTATATCCTTTTTTCCAAACATACCACGCATAAGCAATAGCACCTGAATTATATGTTTTAAAATCCCCATTCTTAGCACAATTAATTCGTGAACTTGATACATATATGGTCTTTAGGGGATATTTTGAAAATAATTCTTTTCTTATTTGGCTTTCTAAGAAAAGGACTTTTAAGAACATACAAACATATCTGCCTTCATCAACCTTATTTAATGCGTGTTTCACAAATTCAACAGCTTTACTATACGGTGGATTTGTAACAATATCCCCGTTTTTATAAGGTTCATCATTTAATAAAAAATCTTCAACACTCCCATAACCTCTATCCATAAGGTCTGTGGCTTTATTTAACTTACCATAATTATTAAATACTTTGGCTAAATGCCCAGCACCACAAGCACATTCCCAAATATTATTTAATTGCGGTTCAACTTCTAATAACAATTTTGCTGCAATAGGGTCAGTAGCATAAAAATCTTCTTCTTGTCTTTCATACTTAGAATGATTGCTTGCACCTATATTTATAAATACTGATTCTTTCATATCTTAAATTCCTTATGTTGTTTTACATAAGAGAATTTAGGTGTTATGACCTTAATTTCAGTTTTAATGTTATAATTAATCTATGGAACAAAGAACAAAAGCTGTAATATATGCACGTGTAAGTTCGGAAGAGCAGAAAAAAGAAGGCTACTCTATTGAAGCACAGTTAGATTTGTTGCATGATTACGCCAGTAAAAAGAATATTGATGTTGTAATGGAATTTACTGAAGCAGAAACAGCAAAGCAAACAGGCAGACATAAATTTGCTGAAATGCTGATGTTTTTAAAAAAGAGTAAAGATGTTAATGCTATACTTGTTGAAAAGACAGACCGTTTGTATAGAAATTTTAGAGATTATGTTGATGTAGATGATAGCAAGTTTGAAATACATCTTGTAAAAGAGAATGAAATAATTACTCCCGATTCCCCTTCGCATGCAAAACTTGTACATGGATTAAAAGTTTTGTTAGCAAAAAATTTTATTGATAATCTTAGAGAAGAAACGCAAAAAGGCAGATTAAAAAAAGCAGAACAGGGTTATTTTATAGGGCAAGTGCCGTATGGATACAAAAAATTAGGCGATAAAAAGACTACTATTATTGATGAAGAAAAAGCCCCTTTTGTAAGACGAGCCTTTGAATTATACGCAGAAGGGAAGTCTTTGGAAAGAGTTAAAAACCAATTATATGAAGAAGGTTTTATATATCAACCTGCACATCATAAAATTTCAAAAGGACAATTAGGTAAATTACTTCAAAATATTAATTATGTTGGTGTTTTAAAATTCAAAGATGTTATATACGAAGGCAAACATCCGCCTTTGATAGAACAGGATTTATTTGACAAAGCACAGTTATCATTCAGAAAAGATAATAAACCACTATATAGAGATAATCATGATTTTGCGTTTGCCGGATTAATGACCTGTGCTGAATGTGGATGTGCTATTACTGCTGAAATTAAAAAGGACAAATATATTTACTATCATTGTACTGGAGGTAAGGGTAAATGCGAACAAAAGAGCAAATATATTTCAGAAGAAAAGATAGAAAAACAATTTGATGAAGCTATAAAAGCCGTTAGCCTTGCACAAAAGCATATAGACTATATAAAGCAAGGCTTAAAAGAAAGTTTGGCAGATAAAAAAGAATTTTCAGAGCAAATGCGAACCAACTTACAAGCAGAAGAAAAAAGACTTAGACATAGAATAGATAAGATTACGAATGAATACTATGATGATTTGATTGATACAAAGTTTTACAATGAAAGAATTAGCAAATGGAACAAAGATTTAGATGAAATCTTGATTAAACTTGAAGCATTACACAATACAGAAAAAAAATATTATGAAGAAGGGATAAAAATTATCGAAACATTAAAAAATGCGTATAGTCTATACATACGTCAAATTCCGTCAGAAAAAAGAAAAATGCTGAATTACTTACTATCGAACTGCACCTTAAAAGGCAAAAAGGTAAGCTATGATTATAACTTACCATTCTCTTATTTCGTTAATTTTGACTCTTGTCGTAAAAAATACGCCTGGCGCGATTCGAACGCGCGACCCACTGCTTAGAAGGCAGTTGCTCTATCCAGCTGAGCTACAGACGCTTATATCTTTATTAAAACATATAAATTTTTAATTTCAAGAAATTTTTTATACATATATTTTGTAAATTTATTTTAAATTAGCGCAATTTTTATTATTTTCAATACTTTATATAATTAAGCAGGAGATATATACATGACATTAGGCATTAATTCAAAGTATTATCCCGAAGCATTCGGAGGACTTACTTCCGGTTATTCTAATTCTCAAAAATTAGGACAACACTCAGAAGGTAATTCTTTCCCGAAACTAGGGGCAGGGAATGGTTCAGTAACAGGTGTTGATCACGGTTTATTTGCAGGTAAAACCACGGCACCGGCTTCATCAAGCATTAATCCGTCTGATGATTTAGTTCACAGAATTAGCCGCATTAACGGAGAAATTTCTCCCGTTATGCAAAACGACTCTTTAGCTAATCGTCTGGATTTTATGGCTTAATATTTGATTAAATCTTTTCTTTTTAATATAATTTTTTGTATGAAGAATCTATACAATATTGAAGATTGGTCAGATGTTTCCCAATGCAGGCTTGGTGAAATTTTGCTTGAAGCAGGAAAAATTAACCTTATTCATATTTCTATGGTTCTTGATATACAAAGGTTTAATAGCATGCCTATGGGAGAAATCCTCTTGGGAATGAAAATTATTACCAAAAAAGATTTAGACCAAGCACTGTTATTACAAAAAATTATACAGAAACGATTTAAGCATGATTAAGACATCACTTAATAAAGTTTTAATGGTATTGGCTGTATTGTTAATAATACAGCCCTTAGCATTAGCTAAAACATTAGAATTCGCACAAGTAGCTGATGTTCACTATTCTTTTGAAAATTCACAACTTGATAAGTACTTGTACTTCCTTTCTCTTTCTTTAAAAAAGAAATCACCCGAATTTGTTATTTTTCTCGGGGATAATGTTGATAAATCAAAAGAAGAAGATGTTATCGGATTTATGAGGGCGATACACTCAATCAGAGAACCTTATTATATAGTTCTCGGAAAAAATGACGCTCACGGTTTTAGCGGAGTTCCCAAAGAAGACTATTTGGATATAGTTTCAACTTTTAACAGAAATCAAGATGATAATAAAAATTACTATTACTTTAAGCCTAATTCCGATATAATTTGCGTAATTTTAGACGATTCTTCCGACTTCGCTCAATCCACTCACGGAGAAATCCCTGATGAACAGCTAAAATGGTTGGAAAACCTGCTCATAAAATATCCGAAAAGATTATTTTTAATTTTTCATCATACCCCGCTTGTGCCGCCTCGCGTGGAATATAAATATTCAATGAATAATTCCGAAAATTATCAAAATCTTTTGAAGAAATATAATAATATTTTATTGATATCTTCCGGACAATATCACCAAGAATCAGTCCAAAAAGATGACAGAGGAGTAAGGCATATTAGCGCACCGGCGTTTAAAAATACACCTCACTCTTATCAGCTGATTAAAATTGATTATAATGAAAATTCTTACAAATCGCCAAGCGATGTAGGAATAACGGTTACAAACATAAAAGTATAATTGCTACTTTGTATTCTTATAAATGTAATCACGCGCACAATTAAACATTGCCGCTGCAAGAGCTTGATTACTTTCAAAGTTAAATCCTGCATTTTGCAGAACTTGTTTTAAACGCATTTCCCAAAAATCATATATCTCCTCTTTAGATATATCCAAAACTTGAGCTATTAAACTAATATCCTCCCAATCAAGAGGTATCGGACGCGCTCCGCGAAGAATATCAACTATTTCAAGTCTTTGCTTTCGAGGAAATGACTTTAATAATTGAACTGTAGACATCTTTTTTTCTTTTTGTTTTTCTCTTATAAATTCAGTTGTTTCATCTATCAATATCGGGTCTTGCGGAATTTTATACTCCGCAAATTCCTCAGGCGAAATGTCCATTACAGTCGCTATACGCTCAAGCGTTGTACTCCTCGTAGAAAACGGTATTGTTTCATCAATTAAATTATATACGTACGACAAAGTTACCCCTATCATTTGTGCAAAATCTCTCTTGTGCAAATGCGTATTTTCTAAAAAATTGTACAACATTTCACTACTTTTCATTGTTATTATTGAATTTTTTTTGTTTGACATTACATATCTCCTGTTTTTTTTCTATAATAATCAAACAGATAAATAACTTTTTAATTGGTAAGTAGATTAAAAATATGGGATAATCTTAAAAGGACAGGCATGATATGAAACTTATAATTTGTTTGGGAAATCCCGGAGCTAAATATCTTAAAACAAGACATAATACAGGTTTTATGTTCGCGGATTTGCTTGCGAAAAAAATTCAAACGGATTTTAATTCGGAATTAAAATTTAAAGCTGAAATAGCAAAAGGCGTATATAATAACGAGGCATTATGGATTATTAAACCTCAAACTTATATGAATTTATCAGGTGAAGCACTTGCTGCTATTATAAATTTTTATAAAATTAATATTAATGATTTGTTTTTAGTATATGATGATATATCTTTAAATTTAGGTGCAATAAGATTTCGGTCAAAAGGCTCTGACGGCGGACATAACGGGGTAAAATCAATAATTCATCATGCCGGCGGGCAAAATTTCAACAGACTTAAAATCGGAATAGGGCCGCAGCCTCCGTATATTAAATCAGAGGACTACGTTTTGCAAAATTTTTCCGCTGCGGAAGAAGAAAAATTAGCTGAAGTTTTACAAAAAAGTGTTGAAGCCTTTTTGTATTTTTGCGAGTGTTGTGATTTGGTCAAGGTACAAAACAAATATAATTAATTTGTTAACTTGTATTCGGAAATTATCTTAAGTTGGACTCGTTCGCTTCGCTCACTCCGTTCTGCGGAAATTTCGCTCTCTTGAAATTTCCTTTCTCTCGGGCAAGTGCTTCACTTCGCTGATGCTTGTCGTTCAGCTTGCCCTCACTTACTCGAACTCGTTCGCTTCGCTCACTCCGTTCTGCGGAAATTTCGCAAAAAAAGAGGGCAATTAATGCCCTACTGTCTGGAATTAAGAATAGTTGGAAGTATGAAAAAGATACTTATATATAACGAAATAAATATGGTTTATACAATTCACCAACCGGACTAAAAAAAATAATTCTATTGGGTAATATTTTTTTTGGTTATTAAGTGCTTATAATACACTTAATGCAAAAAACTTATAATATTTGTTTTTTGACGATTTTATAAAAAATAATTTTAGAGTATTGACAAAATATTTTTTCTAATTCATAATGAATGTATAAAATAAAGTGTAAGTAAAACACTTTAATCAGAGAGGCAATAATATGAAAGTAAACGCAATTAATTTAATTAATACATATTCTAAACCAAGTTTTAAGCATACGGCCGTTCCGTATCCTGAATATGCTAATGCTTATAAAAATAACGATAGTAACGGTATAAATAGCTTACTTAACAAAATTTCAAGCTTTTTTACTCCTCAAGTAACAAATGAAGCAAAAGAAATTAAAGAACAAATTAACAACATTTATACTGATAATAATACTTCAGCAAAAAAACATTTGATGTCTGTTTTTGCTTAATCATCGTTTTCACTTATTACCCAAGTTTTTCTTAAATTCCATTGTATTATCGTTAATATAAATATTATTATAAACAGGATATAAGCTGCCGCTGACGCTTTCCCTATATTAAATAGTTCAAAAGCATTTTTATACAGCCAATATACAATTACGTTTGTTGAATTTTCAGGCCCGCCCTGCGTCATTAGGTATATTAAATCAAAAATTTGAAATGAGCTTATTGTTGTTATAAGTAAAACAAAAAATATTGTAGGACTTAACAATGGCAGCGTTATATTAAAAAATGTCTTTAAAGGACTTGCCCCGTCTATTTTTGAAGCTTCATATACTTGTTCATTAACAGCAGAAAATCCCGATAAAAATATTATTAAATTATACCCCGTCTGCTTCCAAACCGATACCATTATTAATACAATCATTGCTAAATTTTTATCATAAAGCCACTGTAAATTCGATTTTAACAGCATATTAACAAGCCCGATATTCGGATCAAATATCCATTGCCATATCATTGCCGTTACTATCATCGGGGTTATAAACGGGATAAAGTATGCCGTTTTATAAAATTCACCGTATCGGATTTTTGTATGTATAAATGCCGCTAATATCAACGGTATTATTGCGGCAAAAATTGTTACGGAAAGCGCGTATACTACCGTATTAATTAAAATTTGATAAAATTCTTTTGATGTAAATAATTCTATGTAATTATTTAAACCGTTAAATGTTATATCATTCAGCAAATTCCAATTTGAAAAACTTAACAAAAATGACGCTGCCGACGGTAAAAATATAAATATTAAACAGCCCGCCACTGACGGTATTAAAAATAATCCAAGGGTAATTTCATTTTGTTTCTTGTGAAAAATTTTAAAAATACTATCTTTCATTTTTAATTTAACTTATAATATAATTCATACGGATATCTTACAACTTTTTATTAAATAGCTGAAGATTTTTGTTAACGCTTGATAAAATCAAGCACATAAATAATACTACTACATGTGTACATACAAAGGAAATATAATGACAAAAACTTGTGATTTTAAAGCTTTTGGCAAAAATGATATCAGAGGAATTTATGGTGATGATATCACCGAAGAACTCTTTTACTATACAGGGAAAGGTTTTGTAAAATATATTGAAGAAAAAACAGGTTTAAAACCAAATGATATTTGGGTTACCGTTTCCCGTGATGCAAGGCTTCACTCTGAATCACTTTCCAAAGTATTAATAAAAGGAATTGTTCACATGGGGGCAAATGTAATAAATCTTGATATTGTTCCCACTCCCGTCGGATATTATTCCGAATATGCTTCTTTCCCCGATAATATTTGCCAAAATGTTAAAATATCAGGTGCTTTAATTGTCACAGCAAGTCATAATCCGCCCGAATATAACGGATTAAAAATGACTTTTAATAAATCTTCACTTAATGAAGATGAAATTAAATCAGTTAAAGAATATACAAAACAGCAAATGGCAAGCGATATTACGGCGGTCAAACACGGAGAATCAAGACTGTATAATATACTCCCGCAATATATTGAAAATATTACTTCCAAATTTGCCAGAATGGGCGCGGGGATAAAAGTTGTAACAGACAGTGCAAACGGCACAGCAGGAGTTGTTGCACCTAAGTTATATCAAGATTTGGGCTGCGAAGTTATTGAATTATATTCTCAGCCGGATGGTAATTTCCCTAATCACCACCCTAATCCAAGTGATTTATCTACGCTTGATGACATAAAAAAGAAAGTAGTTGAAACCAAAGCCGATTTAGGCATAGCTTTTGACGGCGACTCTGACAGGCTTGGCGTCGTTGATTCCGACGGAAATCCTTTAACCGGTGATAAACTTTTATATATTTATGCGTCCGATATAATTAAAAATCTTGCAATGCGCGGCGAAAAACCTGTTATAGTATCCGAAGTTAAATGTTCACAAGTCCTTTTTGATGAAATTAATAAACAGGGCGGTATTGCGGTAATGGCTAAAACCGGGCATGGATTTATAAAATCTAAAATGAAAGAAGAAGATGCAATTCTGGCTGGTGAAATGTCCGGCCACATGTTCTTTAAAGACAGATACTACGGCTTTGATGACGCTGTTTACGCCGGCTGCAGAATAATTGAAATAATTGCAAAAAATAAAGCCGTAAATAATTCGTTTAAAATCTCCGATTTGCTTACACCTTTTGACAGCGTTTGCACCTTGGATGAAATCAGATATAAATGCAAAAATGAATTAAAAAAAGATGTTTTAAACTATGTCACAAAATCAATAAAAAATGATGACAATATATTTGGTACAAAAATAAATGATATTGTAACATTGGACGGTTTACGGATAATATTTCCGGATGGTTTTGCTTTAATTAGACAAAGTAATACGGAGCCGGTATTTACTTTAAGATTTGAAGCACAAAAAAAACAAAAAGCTCTGCATTATAAAAAAATTATGTTAGAGTTATTAGATAAAGGTATTACTGAATTTTCAGATGGTGAGGAAAAATGAAAGCGTCATTAGTTTCAAAAATAATAATAATTGTTTGTTTTTTATGTTTGATTGCAGGATTTATAAGAGTTGATAAATATAAAGCACTGGATGAAACAAAAAAGAATATAACAACGGCAAACAAAATTGCAGTTGTTCAATTGGAAGGAGCAATAGCTTCATCTTCCGACAGCGGCTTTTTTGCTCTTGATACAGGGGCTTCTTCGGTTTTAAAATCATTAATTAAGGCCCAAACAGATAATGACATAAAAGGGTTAATTTTAAAAATTAATTCTCCTGGCGGAACTGTAGGTATGTCGCAAAATATTTACAATCAGATTATAAGACTAAGACAAAAGAAGCCTGTAGTTGTGGTTCTTGAAGACGTTGCTGCAAGCGGAGGTTATTATATTGCCTGCGCTGCCGACCGAATTATAGCTCAAGAAGGCACGCTTACCGGAAGTATCGGTGTTATATTCTCTTTTATGGATTATCACAGCTTGTTGTCTGATAAACTCGGAATTAATCCCGTAGTCATTAAAAGCGGGAAATTTAAAGATATCGGTTCTTCAACAAGACCTATAACCAATGAAGAACGCGAATTAATGCAGGAAATTATAAATGATTCGTATGCTCAATTCCTTGCTGCTATTGATTATGGCAGAATTAAACGTAACGATAATTATTCGGCTAAAAAAGTAATATTAACTCAAGAAAATTTACGCAAATATGCTGACGGACGTGTATTCACGGGAAGAAAAGCTCAGCAGCTTGGTTTTGTAGATATCTTAGGCGATTTAGACACCGCAGAAATTGAAATTGAAAAAATGGCACAAGAAAAATTTAATAATAAACTACCCGCAAAATTAGTTGATTACGCTTGGAAAACTACATTTAGCGAATACTTTTCAAGTTTTGCGGAATATAGCAAATCCGATATTAAATTAAAAGATATAGTGCCGCTCAGTATGATATTAAGCAGAAAGCCTTTATACTTATGGGAATAACAACAGATAAATTTTTTGAAAACATATATAGTGTGATATTTTCACCAAAAACATTTTTTTATAATGATGAAAAGGTCATTTCCGTTCGTTTGGCATTAGCAACACTAATATTAACCTCTTTAATTTCAATGACGGCTTCTGGAATTATCGATGGAAATATTTGCCAATATAGTTTTATTTTTAAATTATTATCTTCACTGATTGGTATAATAATTCTTTGGTTTACAAGTTCATTATTTTTTGAGTATGTTGCAACAATATTTGCAAAAGGCGGTAAATTAAGGAAAATACTGTTCTATACTGCATTTGCGACCGTTCCTTATGTTTTTTATGCTCCGTTAAATTTATTAAAACTAATGGGAGAATTAGGCTATATTTTAGCTTCTTATGCGGAACTTTTATTATACTTTTGGATTATATTTTTACTTGTGCTTGCACTTAGTGCAGCATATAAAATAACAAAATCACGCTCTTTAATGTTAATTTTTCTGCCGTTTGTTTCAATTTATTTTGCTGTCTGCTGGATGATATCATTTATTTTCAAAATAGGTTATATATTCTCAATATAGAGAAGTGAGATTATGAAAAGAATACTGTTAATACTATTAATATTACTGATACCTGTAAACGCGCAGGCAGCGAAGCAGTCTGCATACGCACCGCAGATAACCGCCATTGAATCAAATGTTTTCGGCTATGAATATTCTAATGAAAATGATAATAAGCGTCTTGAAAGAATTGAAGAATATTTATACGGCGCAAAAAGAAGCGGAGCTTTAAATAAACGTCTTGAGTCAATACAAAATGATATAGGCTATGTAAATAAAGAAGATAAAATTACTAACACTCCCGCAAGTGTTAACCAAGAAAAAAACATTGAAACAGCGAAACAAAAACAAAAAGAAGTCTTGGCTTTAAAGGAAGATAATACCGTTGAGTATCCAATGGTTGATAAAATGGAACAAACAATATTCAAGGCTTCATATAAGAATGAAAATATATATAACCGGCTAAATCGTTTAGAAAAACAGGTTTTTAATAAAACAAGCGATGAAGATTTAAATGTAAGAGTTGATAAATTAGCCTCGGTTGTTATGCCCAAAAGCAGCATTAAAAAACGACAAAGCGGTAATTTCAGCTATGAAGAAATGGATAACTATTACAGAGCCAGCGGCTTAGAACCTATTAACAATCAATCTATTCCCTTCCAGCTTGCAGTTCTGGAGCAAGACATATTAAACAATGAATATGATAATGATAATGTTGCCAACAGGTTAAACCGATTGGAACAAAAACTGTTTAACCGCTCATTTGTTACGGACAATGATATAACAAGACTTCAAAGAATTATGGTTGCTTATGACGCTAAAAAGAACAGCTATAAGTACGAAAATAACAAAAAAATGCAAAATATGGCTGCAATATCACAATTCGGCGGAATTTTGCTTATGATACTTGCAATTTTGTTATAGGCGGCAGCTGCATATCGGAAAAAAGTGTAGATTCTATGTTTTCTTCCTTTAAATCCGGGTCAACAGGCAAATTATAATCATATTCAGCACTTTTTGTAATATGCTTTCTTACTATGTCAGTCGCCTTTTCACCCATTTTACTTCCCGTATTATATCCGGTTAAAGAGGCGATAACAAACCCTGTTCCCTTTGCAATATACCACAACATTCTTAAATATTTATTATTTTTAAATGCTTCTGATTGTCTTAACCGGCAATTTATGGCATTTAATCCTTTTTCCGCAGCTGTTTCAAAGGCATACATTGTGCCTATTCCTATACCTTGAGTTATACCGGTTTTAACTTTATCTTTTGATTTAGCCGTATTATAAATACCTGAAGCTATAATTAAAGGATAAACAATTTTTCTTCCGCAAGCAGCGATTTTGCTCAAAGCTTTTTTAAGCGGTGTAACTTTTGGTGCATTAGCAAGCACACTGCCCGATACATTTGCAATCGCGTCAAATGTTCTTGCAGTCTGAACTGCGCCTATTCCTTCTTTAAATAAATTATCTTCTTTGCTGCCGTATATAAAGTTTCTGGCTGCAAAGTACGCACATGATACACCATTTGGCATAATATAATTTACCTTTATAACTTACCTGTTAATATAAAAACAATTTGCGCTTCAAAATTTACAAAAAACTATGAATAGTTTACAAATTTAACAAAAGTATTAAATAAAACAAGGGTTTGTGAGAAAATAAAATCAATAATCTTATCGGAGGAATGAGGATATGAAAGATAAAACTTTTTTAATGATACCAGGCCCTACACCGGTACCTGAAAGAGTATTGCTGGAAATAGCAAAACACCCTATGGGACACAGAAGCACTGAATTTTCCAAGGTATTGGAATCAGTTTACGGCAATTTAAAATATGTATTTCAAACAAAAAATGATGTAATTGTTTATACAGCAAGCGGAACAGGTGTAATGGATTCAGCTTTATCAAATCTTGTAAATGAAGGTGATAAAGTACTTTGCCTCGTAATAGGAAATTTCAGCAGAAGACTTGCTAAAATAGCAAAAGGATTAGGCGCTGACGTTGAAATTATTGAAGTTGAAGCCGGAAAAGCCATAAATCCTCAAACTTTAAAAGAAAGATTAGATAAAGACGTTAACAAAGAAATAAAATTTGTAACGTTAATCCACAACGAAACATCAACGGGTGTAACAAATGATGTAAAAACATTAGTTTCCTTAATAAAAGCTCACGGAGCAATATCAATTGTAGACGGAGTAACCAGTGTCGGGGCGATTGAATGTAAAATGGATGAATGGGGAATAGATGTATTGTTTTCGGGTTCACAAAAAGGATTTATGCTTCCGCCCGGACTTTCATTTCTTGCGGCGAGCGAAAAAGCCTGGGAAGTTCATAAACAATGCAAACGACCTGACTTTTATTTTAACTGGACAACGAACAGAAAATCCGTCTTGGAAAATTCAACGGCATTTACACCTGCGGTCAGCTTGATTTCCGGTTTAAAAGTTTCGCTTGAAATGATTAAAGAAGAAGGAATTGAAAACATAGTTGCCCGTCATAGCAAAATAGCAAGAGGTTTGAGAGCCGCATTAAAAGCAATAGGATTAAAATTATTTGTGGAAGATGACTCAATTGCTTCAACAACAATAACGGCAATACTTCCGCCTGACGGCATTAGTGTTCCGGATATCAGAAAAGTATTAAAAAATGATTACGATATTGTTGTGGCAAACGGTCAAAACGAATTAAAAGATAAAATTTTCAGAATGGGAACATTAGGTTTTGTTTCAGAACGTGACGCCATTACAGCCGTTGGTTCATTAGAAGCCGCATTGTTAAAACTTGGCTATAAATTTGAACTTGGTAAAGGTGTTGCAACATTAATTGAATATTTAAATAAATAGGGGCAGATATGAAAGTATTAATTACGGATAAAATAAATGAGGCAGCCGGAAAAATATTAAACGGAACTGCGCAAGTAGATTTTGTTCCAACACTCAGTGAAGATGAGTTAGTTGAAAAAATTAAAGATTACGACGCTTTAATGATTAGGAGTCAAACAAAAGTAAACAAAAAAATACTTGAAGCTGGGAAAAAGTTAAAAATAGTAGGCAGAGCAGGTGTCGGCGTGGATAATGTCGATATTGAAGCAGCAACTCAAAATGGTATTATTGTTGTAAATTCACCTGACGGAAATACTAACGCAGCTGCAGAACATACGCTTGCCCTTATGCTTGCGATGTCAAGAAATATTCCGGAAGCTGTTATGTCTGTTAAAGAAGGCAAATGGGAACGTTCGAAATTCACGGGTGTTGAAGTTTTCGGTAAAACACTCGGAATTATCGGATTTGGTAAAATCGGACATCATGTAGCGAACGTAGCTATTGCGCTCGGAATGAATGTTATAGTTTCAGACCCTTATACAACAAAAGAAGCGGTAGAAAAAATCGGCGCGAAGTATGTCACAAGTTTAGATGAATTTTGGCCTCAATGTGATTATATAACAATCCATACACCAAAAACGAAGGAAACGACATCGTTAATAAATAAAAATACATTAAATCGTATGAAAAAAGGTGTTAGAATTATCAATTGCGCAAGAGGCGGCATTATTGATGAAAGTGCCTTAAAAGAAGCTTTGCAGTCGGGGCAAGTCAGCGCTGCCGCAATTGATGTATTTGAAACAGAGCCTGATGTTACCGCTTCGCCATTATACAACTGCGGCTGCAATATTATAATGACTCCGCATTTAGGGGCAAGCACGGCAGAAGCTCAATTCAATGTTGCAATTGATGTTGCAGAACAAATAAAAGAAGTACTTTCCGGAGGAAGTGCAAAAGCGGCTATTAATATTCCGGCATTAAAATCAGAAATACTCGAGCCGGTAAAAGAATATATGAGTTTGGCTGAAAATCTCGGCGAGCTTGTTGTTCAGCTTTCAAAAGGTAATTTAAAAGATATAAATATTACGGTCAGCGGAATACTTTCAGAACTTAACATATCTCCGCTCGAGGTTGCGGTTCAAAAAGGTATATTTTCATCATCAGTTGAAGGTGTAAACTATGTTAATGCTCCGTTAATTGCAAAAAAACGCGGTATTAATATCATTACCTCCAAATCACAAAAAGACTGCACCTTTATAGGTTCTATCTCAGTCACCGTTACTACGGATTCGGGAGAAAATACCGTAACAGGTGCTTTGATAGCTAAAAATATGCCGAGAATAGTTCGTATAAACGATTACAATATGAGTATTGAAGCGGAAAAACACATGTTATTCGTTCCGCACGAAAATAAACCTGCAATGGTAGCAAAAGTTGCTGCCGTTATCGGTGAAAATAATATAAATATTAACAGAATGCAGGTTGCTCAAAAATCAAACCAAAAAGACAATGTTTCAATAATGATTATTACAATTGACAATGATGTTAATGATAAAACAATGGAAACAATAAATAATATTAACGGAGTTCAAAACGCTCAATACATAAAATTAAATGCGTAAAATTAATCGTTAATAAAAGTAGGAGCCAGTTTCGGCGTTTTTCCTTTAATTACGTTATGATAATATGAGTATGTCATCGGGGTATTATTATCAATAATATCCCCGTTTATTACTTCGGCTAAAAATATTGTATGTGTTGCGGTTTCCGTTTTGTTTATAAGATTACAAATTAAATATCCGCAAGCGTCTTTTATTATCGGAAGTCCGTCTATCAATTCATAAGGAATTATATCAAATTTATTAATATCCTTACCGCTTCTGAAGCCAAATGTTCCGATAGCTAAAGGATTTGATTTTTCAGAAAGTATTGAAACCGCAAAATGCTTAACTTCCTCTAAACAAGAATGTGTATAATTTTCTTTATTAACGCTTAATGCGATAGTAACTGGAGATGAAGTTATTTGCATAATGCTATTTACCGTACATCCGGTATATTTATCGTTTATTTTACAAGAAACAATATATACTCCGTAAGATAAATTGTTTAATACATTATTGTTCATAACTTCATCTCCAAAATTAACTAACCTATAACCGGTGAAGTAAATGTCCTTGCACCAAGTTCTTTATCAAGCATATAAATACATTGCTTATCATCGCATATCAAGTTCAATGTCTTAAGAACATTACCGACATTAGATTCTTCTTCAACCTGTTCTTTTAAATACCAGTCTAAGAATGAAACAGCAGCACGGTCATGAACATCTTCCGCCACATCTAAAAGTGCATTTATTTTGGAGGTTACAAGTTGTTCATGCTTAAGAACATCTTCAAAAACTTCTCTTGGTGAATTCCAATCTGTTTTTGGCTGTTCAATAGCGGTTAAAACAACTTTTCCGCCGCGTTCCTGTAAATATTTAAATAATCCCATAGCATGTACGTGTTCTTCTTGCATTTGAACATTCATCCATGTTTTAAATCCTTGCAAATTCATTCTTTCAAAATATGCATACATTGACATGTAAAAATATTCCGAATAAAATTCCGCATTAATTTGTTCATTAATGGCTTTTTCTAATTTTTCATTAATCATGATAAATCTCCTTTTCCTGATTATATTTTACAACTAAATTAATAAAAAGCATTAACCGTTTAATCAAAATATTTTTTATCTTTTAATTCATCCGGCATAAATTGTTGTTTATAATCGGGATTATCATGTGTGTATACATAACCGGTGCCAAATCCGTATTTTTTTGCGTCTTTATAGTGTGAATCCCTTAAATGCATAGGCGGTTGAAAATTAAGACCGTTATATATATCAGACATTGCTCTATCTATTGCAACGCAAGCTTTATTTGATTTTGGCGCACGTGCGATATATTCAACCGCTTGCGCTAACGGAATTCTCGCTTCGGGCATACCAAGCAGTTCCGAAGCCCGAAAAGCATTAATCGCAACTGTTAATGCATTTGTATCAGCGTTAGAAACATCTTCTGCGGCGCATACTATCATTCTTCTTGCAATAAATCTCGGGTCTTCACCGGCCGTGAGCATTTTTGCCAGCCAATATATTGCCGCATCGGGGTCAGAGCCTCGCATGCTCTTTTGAAAAGCAGACGCCATATCATAATGTTCCTGCCTTGAATACCTTATAGAAGCAGTTTGCGCAAGATTTTCCAGCCCTTTTACGGTGATTATTCTTTTTCCGTCTTTTAACAGGGATGAAAAATATACATTTTCAACAAGGTTTAATGCACTTCTTGCATCACCGCGCGCATAATTTATAATATACTCCGTAACATTTTTTTCGGTTTCAACTTCATTATATTCTTTTGAAAGATAATTAAAACCGCGTTCAATAACTTTTTTCATACTTTCATCATCAAGCGGCAATAATCTTAGAACCTGCGCTCTTGATAACAACGCCGAATTAACTTGAAACGAGGGGTTTTCCGTTGTCGAACCTATCATAAATACCGTTCCGTTTTCAAGGTAGGGCAAAAGTGCGTCTTGCTGAGTTTTATTATATCTGTGAATTTCATCTATAAATAAAATAGTTTTTTGTCCGTATATCAGTTTTTCTTTAGCTGTATCAATCGCTTCTTTAATATCTTTTATCCCCGAGGATACGGCGCTTAACTCAATAAAACAGCTGTTTGTGTGGCTTGCTATAATTCTTGCCAGAGTTGTTTTACCGCACCCCGGCGGTCCCCACAGTATTATTGAAAATAATCGTCCGGTTTTTAACAGCGACATTAATGATGAATTATTTCCGGTTATATCATACTGACCAAGGTACTCTTCCAGAGTTTTTGGTCTAAGAATTTCTGCCAGCGGTGTTTGTTTATTATTTTCTTTTAAGCTGTCAAATAAATCCATTGTAAATTATTCGCCCTTCTTTTAATAATATTTTATCATTAATTAAGGAGAATTTAATGTCATTTCGCAAATTAATTTTTATAATATTTATTATAATACTTTGTGTATTTATTACTTCTTATTCAATAAAAAGTTTAACTGATACTTCAAATACGCGAAAAACTGTTGTATTTTGGACGCTGCAGCTTGGAACTTTTGATAAATATGTAAATAACATTATTTCTCAATATGAAAATACACACAAAGACGTGAAAATAAAATGGATTGATATACCGTACAGTGAAGGAGAAAAGAGGACTCTTGCCGCGGTTCTTACGGATAATCCGCCGGATTTGGTTAATTTAACCCCGGATTTTTCTTTGCTGTTAGCTCAAAAAAAGGCACTCTATACTTTTGATGAAAATAAATTAACTCAATTTCTTCCTTCTTTATTGCAAATGCTTAAATTTGAAGGAAAATACTATGCTGTTCCTTTTTATGCAACTTCGCCAATAACCTTACGGAATAAAAATCTTTCAAACAAAGAACCTGAAACTTATGATGAACTCTTTTTATTAACTGCGCCTAAAGGTTCATATATAACAATGTTTAGTTTCTCGGAAAATGACACACTTTTAAAACTCTTAAATAAATATAATATAAATAATGCCGAATCTATTAACAACAATAAAAGCGTTGAGTTATTTTCTCTTTTTAAAAAACTGTATGATAATAACCAAATCCCCAAAGAAAGTGTCACGCAATCTCACAGGGACGCTCTTGAAAAATACATGTCGGGTCAAATTGCATTCTTGGTTACGGGCGCAAATTTCCTTAATATGATTAAAGAAAATGCTCCATCCGTGTATAAAAATACGGAAATATTACCGCAGTTAACGGGAGATACAGGGCTTTATGATTATTCTTTAATGGATTTTGTTATCCCCCTTAAAGCAAAAAACAAAGAAGAAGCCTTGGATTTTGCACTGTTTTTTACCAATAAAATAAATCAACTTGAATTTGCAAAAATAACCCCAATCCTGCCCGTCAACAAAGAAGCATTAAACGATGATTATTTCAGATACACAAATAAAGAGGATATTCAATCGTTAGCCAGAATTCAAAGTGCAAAACAATTAAATAAAATCCAACCGCCTCTCAGCGCAGTTAAAAACAAAAAGGATTTAAATACCCTTTCAAGCAGCTATGTTCAGGAAATATTAATTAATAATGCACCAATAAAAGATACCCTCGATAAGTTTTCAAAAGATTGGAGCAAACTTAATTAATCTAGTGTCGCACTCTACCACCGACTCCTCGTCGCTGTACGAGTGCTTAGACTCCACTGCGTTACGCATACAAGCTCGCAAAGCTCATTCTTCGCTTGCTCCTTTTGTAACCTTTTCAATATGCCACTCTCAAAATTTTACTCCCGCCACTTCGGGCTTATCGTAAAATTTTGTTCGGACAAATTAACATATTTTTAAATTTCTGTTTTTTGGTTTAAAATTTAGTCATGAACTATTTAAAAAAATTGACAATTTTAGATAAGTATATTTTAAAACAAATTATTGAAGTATTTATTTTGGGGGTAGTAGCGTTTACTTCTATTATATTTGCCTCCGATACTTTTATTTCCTTAATTAAACAAATTTCCGCCTACGGTATGCCAATTAATATAGCATTAATGATAATACTTTTAAATTTACCGTCGGTAATTGTTATGACCATACCTATGAGCGTTCTGTTTTCTACCGTTATGACTGTTAATAAGCTTTGCTTACAGTCCGAAATCACGGTTATGAAAGCATGCGCAATCGGTATAAAACGAATAGCCAAACCGATTTTTGCATTCGGCATAGTTATGGCTGTTATTACATTTTTTATAAATGAAACGGTTGTTCCCGTTACCGCCTCGCAATCTAAAACACTGGCGCTTTATGCCCTTGTTCAAAGAAATATCCCCGAAGGTAAACGAAATTTTTCAATGAAAGAACTAAAAGACGGGAATTATTTAAAACGCTTATTCTACGTAGAAAAATGTGAAGATAAACAATTTTCAAATGTTTCTATTTTAGATATGTCAGACACGGATAAGATACAAATTTTGCAGGCAAAAACAGGTACGTCGGTTATTCAGGGCTGGCAGTTTGACAACGCTTCCGTTTATACAATTTCAAGACAAGGTAAAGCTCTTAATACTTCCTGGATTGAAAAAACCATTGTAGATTTCGGAAGTGATATACAAAATCAATTAGATAAAAAAAATGACGGCTCCGATTTAAGTTTTATTGAACTTTTACCTTATTTAATAAATAACGGAACCAACATAGATTCTTCCGTTTTAGCAAAATATAAAGTTAAATTTTGGGAAAAGATTGCATTACCCATTACCTGCATAGTTTTTGTTCTGCTTGGAGTTCCGCTGGCTATTACACCTCCGAGGGTAAGACATAACAGAGGCTTTTTATTTACAATTGCAATCATATTCTGCTACTATATAATACGTGCTTTTTCGATATCATTAGGTTACAGCCACACAATAAATGCCTTTCTTGCAGCTAATCTTCCTAATATTCTCCTTGGTATTGCAGGATACTTACTTTATAAACAAAAAGCGGAAAAAATTTAATTATTAAGAATTGTAAACACGAAAAAATAAAAATTTTTATATATTTTTTATATATTTTTTTAATAATTATTCTATATAAAATATTTAAAATATATTTAACTTTGCAAGGCGTAATATGCCATTCTTGCTTGCCACTGTTGAATTACAGCCAATTATATTCTGTTTTTTTCTTTTTATTAAAGACTTTAGGCAATTTGGAGTTTTAAAAATTTTTTATATAAGTGTGGGTTAGTTAAATATAGATTAGAAAAGGTAGGTTAGTTATGGGTTACGCATTATTTACTCATCGTAAGATTTATTACACAAATCTTATTTTTAATTTACAGTCAAAAATAGACAACATTATGCAGCAAAAAAACAACTTGCTTACATTTTCTGCAAACATAGCAGACGGTAAGGTAACGGTTGAAGAAATTGCTCAAGATCCGGCAAACTTTAATAACTACGGAGAATTTATTACAGGTTCACAAGCATACATAGATACAGCCGATGCGGATGGCGGTGCAGGCACTACAATTTCTGAAATCGGCAGTTTAGCGGCAAACGAAAATAACAGTGAAGAATATTTAGCTTCAATTGCAGATATGTTAAATACGGCAGTTAATGAAAAATATGCTCAGCAATACAATAAAAAATTAGAAGCACTTGAAAACCAGCTTGATATGGAACAAAAGAAATTAGAAACCAAGTTAACAGCAGCTCAAAGTCAATTACAAGCAGTTGAACAAGCTGAAGGTCAAGCAATACAAAACGCAACGCCAAAATATAACGGTGTAGGCTAATAAAAGATTTCTCTACCCTACTAACCAACTAAACACTAACCATTATAAGACCGCATTTTATGCGGTCTTTAATTATTTAATTCTCATTTAAAATTTTAGGATTATACCCTTTTTCTCTCAATTTTTGGATTAGAGAATCTGCGGTTTCTTTTTTTGTAAATGAACCTAATTGTACAATATATTTATTGTTAACCGATTTAACAAACGGCATTGCCTCCGGTGTATCGCTTGCAACTTTTTGCTGCATTGCCATGGCATCTTCCAGTGAAGAATAACCGCCTATATATACCTTTGTTAATGTTGGGATAGGTGCCGGTATAACTTGTTTCTTTTTTGATTGTTTGACTTCACTTTCAGTATTTTCATTATGTTTCCCGAGGGTAGAAGGCTTCTCGGGTAAAGGTATTACAGTCTTCGGCTTTGATGTATTTTGAATTTCCGTATCTTCCGTTATATCGTTATTTTCTTGATGTTCTTTTATTTTTGGCTCTCTCATTGTTATTGAAGGCATTTCATCTTCCTGCTGAATCCATTTTAACCTTTCATCTATAGGTCTTATTTCCGTATCTATGTATTCATCCCCTAATGTTAGGGCTTCTTTATTGCCTATTTCAACGTCAACATCCGGAGAATATGATTTTACCAAATATGATAAAGCGCTTAATGTTATTATGAAAACAATAGCAAACAGATAAATATAACCCATTATGCCCTTTTTTCTTTTTTTTCTTTTTAATGGACTTTTTTTATCATTGCTCATTTAAATTACTCCTCTAACTTTGCAGGCTGCATTATTTATATCAGAAGTTTCAGCTTTGTATAATTTTAATATTTCTTCCGCAAAACCTTTTATATCTGTTATACCGGCATGCTGAATTAAATCTGCGGCATTAACCGGCGCACCTTCTGAAATTATGTTTAGGGCAAAATGTATTAATGTTGATGTAATTGATTTTGTCGCAATTGATACCGATAGTTTTTTATTTTCAATATATAAATCATCGCCGCTTCTTGTAATTTTAACAGACGGATTTTTCTTTTCTATCAGCTCTTTGGTTATTGTTACGAGTAATCTTTGCTTATATACCGTTTCCACCAGCGAGGAATTGTAATTTTCCTCAATAAAACTAAGCATTTTCTTACTATAAATAGGTTCATTATTAATTACATCTTCAATATCAACCATGTGATTTAATTTAACATCACACTCACCTATAAAAGCGACAATAGCATTACCCATTATATTAAAATTTTTATATATCCAATGCGGAGAAAGCTGTTCACCGGTGTATTTTATTTCTTTATCAATAAATAGAGTTTCCATATCATACCTTATTCAAATATTTCTTTAATTATATCATTTCTGTTATTTAAATCTAATGCTCTTTTTAAACGTTTGCAGGATTCACATTCCCCGCAGTGTTTTTCATTATCATTGTAGCAGCTGTAAATGTATTTAAACGGTAAATCATTTTCTATTCCGAATTTTACTATTTGAGCTTTATCATAATTAATTAACGGAGCAATGACTTTTACATTATTATTTGTGGAATTTTTTAGTGAAACATTTATTGCATTGATAAATACCAAAGTATTATCTTTAAAAGTTTTGCCTTCTTCTTTATTTGCGCCGATAATAATGTTTGAATATTCTTTTGCTTCTGCTATAGCTGCTGCAATATTTATAAACAGTCCGTTTCTGTTAGGAACCCATACTGCTTTTGCGCTTTTTTGAGTTATTTCTTCATTATCAAGCTCACTCATATCAATTTGCGGAATATTATTTTTTAAATTTAATGCTGAAGCAGAAATCTCGCTTAGCCAATCCAAATTTATAATTTTGTGTTTAATATTGTAATAATCCGACAGTTTTTTAGAAAAGAAGATTTCTTTTTGAGCCGATTTTTGGCCGTAATTAAAAGTCAACGCCAGTGAAATATCATATTTATCTTTGCTTAGTGCAAGACTTACGGCAGAATCCAATCCCGCTGATAACAATATTATTGCTTTATTATTCGTCATTTGCCGCCTCATGTGAGTCTGAGTCTTCTTTTAAATCATTTATAAGTTTCAATGCTTCATTTTTAGCTGTTTCATTACATTCTTCACTGTTGACTATTTCATTAAGTATGTCATCTCCAAGAAGGTTATATAATGCGATTACGGCATTTTGTACAACATCCCTGTTTGAATCAAACAGCATTTCTTTTATATATTCAACAGACCTGTCATTGCCCGAATTCATAATAACTTCTATTGCATTAATTCTAACTTGAGGGGATTCATCTCTTAAAGATTTAACGACAGCGTTAAATGCTCTATCCCCTTTGAAATTAATTTTATTTAAAGCTTCTAATGCTCTTTCCTTTAAGAATGTAAATTTATCAAGAAATCCTTTTTTACTTTCAAGAATGAAAACCAATGAGTCAACCGCTTTTTCATCCCCAATCATACCGAGCGCCGATACTGCAGACTCTTTTACATAAACGGAAGATTCTGTTTCATCTTCAACTATATTCATCAAGGGAAGAACTGCGTACTTATCTCCGATTTTTCCGAGTGCTTCTGCACACGATAATTTTACTTTGTAGTTTTCATCTTTGCTGTTTAAGCAGTATAAAAGAGGATATACGGCTTGTGAATCCTTTGTATTAGCAAGGGCTTTTGTTATATTTACCCTTAAACGGGTTAAATTATCAACATCTTTTATTCTTTGGGAAAGTTTATCTTTCATTATCAGGGAATCTATTAACAACGGGCGGCTTGATTTATCTTTATACTTATCAATTTTTTGAAGCAGAAACATTAATATTTCATAGGAATTTGATTTCTCAAAAAAATAATTATAAATTAAAATCAGATATTCACTCGGATACTCTGAATTCAACGCTGTTATTTTCGCAATTGACTCTTTTGGATTTTGAGGGTCTATTACTTCACAATCTATAACTAATTTTTCAAAAGGTAAATTTACGTTATCTTCCATAAGCCGCATGAATTAATACACATTACTAGAATATATAAAAAATGAAACTATATCAACTTTTTTAAGGTAAAAAATCTGCTTCAAGAAGCGTTTCCAGCTCTTTTTCTTGTATTACTTTGTTTATAAGTTCAGGAATATCAAGTTCTGTTTTCATATTTTTTAACATTTCGGGCAGCTTAATATCTGATGTCATTTTTGTTTTTACAAAACCTTCATTTAATTTTAAAAATTCACTGTAAAGGTTAACTGTTTGTTTCCACTTTTCGGGGATAATAAAAGATTTTCCGCAGTAATACTGTGTATCACGCTCAAAATTTTCAAAATAATTTTCCATAAAGTTTACTTGGATTAAATAATCATAATTTTCTAACTCTTGAGGGGTTAAATGAAGGAAATAATTTCCCTCAAGTTCTTTGGGAGTATTAATATTTTCATTAAAAATATAATAAGCCCACATAAGGCAGCCTAAATAAAATGCAATATTATTCTTAATATATTTTTCAATTTTAGGAGAATAAATTTTAAACAATGTCATTTTTTGGCGAATAGTTTTAAGCGACATTAATTTTGAATATACATTATTGACATATTCATTAAAATCTAAAACCAGTTCTCCTATTCCGGGATCAAATTTAACTTTTTCGCTCATTATATTCTTACCTCTATATTATTTAATTTAAGTTCCTTTTTTAACTGGGCTATCGGTAATGTATTATAGTGAAATATGGACGCTGCAAGAGCTGCATCTGCGTGTGCATTTTTAAATACATCAATAAAATGATTAGGATTTGCTCCCGCGCCGCCTGAAGCTATAACGGGTATTTTTACGCTGTCTGAAACAAGTTTTGTCATTTCCGTATCAAATCCGTTTTGAGTTCCGTCAGCATCCATTGAAGTTAAGAGAATTTCACCGGCTCCGTTTTTTTCAAGTTCTTTAACCCAGTCCAAAAGCAATATTCCGGTATTTACTTTACCTGCGTTAATATGAACATAAAATTCACCGTTTATCTTTTTAGCGTCAACCGCGGCAACAATACACTGGGAACCAAAATATTGTGAAGCTTCTTTTACCATTTGCGGATTTTTAACTGCCGCCGAATTTACAGCCACTTTATCAGCCCCTGCTTTTAGTAGAATTTTCATATCTTCGATTGTTTTAATACCGCCGCCTACCGTAAAAGGTATAAAAACCTGAGAAGCAACTTTTTCAACCATGTCAACAGTTGTTTTTCTTTTTTCGTTTGTTGCGGTTATATCCAGAAAAACCAACTCATCAGCGCCTTGCTCGGAATATTTTTTTGCCAATTGAACAGGGTCACCCGCATAACGTAAATTTTCAAAATTTACGCCTTTTACGGTTTGCCCGTCTTTTACATCTAAACAAGGTATAATTCTTTTTGCCAGCATAGTTTAAAACTGATTTAAAAATCTTACATCATTATTAAAAAATAATCTGATATCATTTATCGCATATTTAAGCATAGTAAGTCTTTCAACCCCCATGCCGAATGCGAAGCCCGAATATATTTCAGGATCAATACCGACATTTCTTAAAACATTTGCATGCACCATGCCCGCACCGAGTACTTCCAACCAACCGGTTCCTGAACATGTTCTGCAGCCTTTACCTCCGCACATAATGCATTGTACGTCAACTTCCGCGCTTGGTTCAGTAAACGGGAAATAGCTTGCTCTAAATCTTGTGGGACGCGACGAGCCGAAATATATTCTTACAAATTCATTTAAAATACCTTTTAAATCTGCAAAAGTAATATCTTTATCGACCAAAAGACCTTCTATTTGATGAAAAAGATTATTCTTTCTTGCGCTGACGGATTCACATCTGTATACACGTCCGGGAGATATAACTCTTACCGGCGGTGTCTGATGAAGCATTTGTCTAATTTGCGCGCCTGATGTTTGGCTTCTTAATATAACATTAGGAGCAACTTTTGTATAAAATGTATCTTGCATGTCCTTTGCCGGGTGATTTGGCGGGAAATTTAACATATCAAAATTTATGTATTCCGTTTCAACTTCAGGGCTGTTTTCTGATGACATGACAGAAAAACCTAATCCTTGGAATATTTCTACAATTTCATTAACTGTTTGAGTTAACGGATGAACTTTTCCGTGCGGTCTGAAATCAGAGGGAAGAGTTATATCTATCTTTTCGCTGTTTAATTTTACATTTAATTCAAGCCTGTATAATTCTTCACCCTTTTTCTCTATTTCTTCTTCCAGCTTCGCCGAAATGTTATTTGCTAAAGAACCCACAACTCTTTTATCGTCATCTGATAAATCTTTTAAATTCTTTTTTATGGAATTTAATTCACCTTTTCTGCTTAAATATTTTATTTTAACATCTTCCAAATCCTGCAGTGTTTTTGAATTATTAATTTCTTCGGAAGCGTTTTTTAATATAAGTTCAAGTTTTTCTTTCATATTATCCTCTATTTCTCACCATTAATTATAAGACAAATATAATTAATATTCATGATATAATCTTATTGATTTGGAGATGTGTTATGGCTGTTAAAAAACTTCTTATTTCGATTACAATTTTTTTACTGTCTATAGGCATGGTTTATGCGGAAGATGAAACAAAATCATTAAGAAAAATGTTTCAAGATAATGAAGCGGTCATTTATTCCGTAAATTTAAGAACATTTAATGCCGATGACAAAAACGGTAACGGAATAATAGATTTTACGGACGGCGAAACATCCGGCTCATTTTTAAATGCAGTCGAAAGACTGGATGAATTAAAAGATTTAGGTATAAATACACTGCACTTGCTTCCGATTACTCCCGTAGGAAAAATAAAAGCTCTCGGAACCGCAGGTTCTTTATACGCACTTGCTGATTTTACATCTTTAAATCCGCAATTAATAGATTCTAATTCCGAACTTTCTTCAAAAGAACAATTTAAGTATTTAACAGATGAATGCCATAAACGCGGAATAAAAGTTATTGTTGACCTGCCAAGCTGCGGAGCTTATGATTTATTCCTTAACCGGCCTGATTTATTTGTTATAAATGATGACGGTTCTCCTTATGTTCCTTCAGATTGGGCGGATGTAAGGCTGTTTTATATCCCCAATAATGAAAAACTGCTGCACACTGATATATTTACTCTGCATAAAATATTTGTAAGCAGCATGATTGCAGCAGGAGTTGACGGAATAAGAGCTGATGTTGCAACAATAAAACCTTTCATCTTTTGGAAAGAGCTTATAAACTTTGCAAGAAATAAAAATAAAGACTTTATGTTTCTGGCCGAAGCCTCGGAAAGCTGGAATGAACCAGCCAGTGAAAAGGCTTATTTTACCGATTATAAAAAGCTGCTTGAAGCAGGATTTGACGGCTACTACGGAAACTATTTCGAGCTTAAAAATTGGAATACAATGGAGGATTTATCACAGGCAATAATTCATCAGCAAAATATTTTTAAGAAATATGAAGATAAAAAATCCGTCATAGGAAGCTTTGAAACCCATGACGTTGTCAGCCCGCTTATTACCGGCGGCGAAAATTTCTCTAAAATTATTATCTGGCTTAATGCTACACTTCCGTTAAATCCTTATTATGTAGACGGTTTTTTGCAGGGTGACGACTACATTTATGATTATTCCAATAAAAAAGCGGCGGAAACCTACACTGATGATGAATATTATTACGTACATAAAGGACAAATTGATATTTTTAACTTTTCAAGAAAACCCGGCAGCGACAGCAATGTCTTAATTAATGAACATAAAATCGCTATGAAACTGCGTCAAGATTTTCTGCCTCAAATTACTTCAGGCTCTTTCACCCCTTTAAAATCTGATAATAATAAAATTTTTGCTTACGAACGCATGCTCAATAAAAAATCTGTAGTTGTAATTATTAACAGAAATTTAGTAAATTCTGAAAAAATTAATGTAAAATTAAAAAATTTACATCAAAAAACAAAAATTAATTTTATAAAAGAACAACCCGGAGTTAATATCGTGAAATCCAAGCTCATCGGGGTAATGAAACCGGCTTCAATAATCGTTTTAACTATAGAAAATTAATAAAATTATTGGATTTTCTAATAAATTTTTATTAAAACTATTGCCAAAACTTGAAATATAAGTATAATAATTCTTGTAATACAAGAGGAGGTTCTCATGAAC
>CANPXC010000005.1 GCA_947585605.1 Candidatus Gastranaerophilales bacterium
TCGGGATGACAAGATTCGAACTTGCGACCCCCGCGACCCGAACACGGTGCGCTACCAAGCTGCGCTACATCCCGATTGTGTTATTATTTAATTTTTATATTGTAGCGCACCTACGGTGCTACCTCTCCTCGAACGTGACATTTAGTCACCTTCTCGTCGGCAGAGTCAAGCTCGCTACATTTTGATAATTGTTATTTAGTTTTCAATCAATCGATAACTTTATTTTAATACAAAAAAAATTTTTTAAAACAATTTTTATTCTGTTTTATTTCATTTTATAATTCGCGTTTTTAATAGACATTTCTGTTTATTTATTTTATAATATTTCTCGTTATATAACAATTAAGGAAAAAAATGACATCAGACTCAAACCCTGTGCAGGAAAAACAAGATATAGAAACAACACAGGAAAATAAAGAAAATAATTCTAACGTTAATCTTAAATTTAGAGCAGTTGTTAGAGCATTCTTAGCAAATATATTTATTACATTAATAAAATTGTTTTCCTGGTATTTTACCAAAAGTTCCGCTATGTTCGCGGAAGCAGTCCACTCAGGTGTGGATTCTTTTAACAGTATATGTTTAATGGTAGGTTTAAAACGAGGCTCAAGACCTTCAGACAGAGTTCACCCCTTTGGTCACGGGCTTGAAACTAACGTATGGACTATTATTGCGTGTATATTAATGTTTTTTGGCGCCGCTGTTTCGCTTATCAGTGCTTACGATAAAATTTTTGTAAATACCCACGAAGTTGAACAACTTATAAAAAATTACCACGCACTTGCTTTCATACTTATATGCAGTATATGTTTTGAGGGCTGGGCTGTTAACAGTGCGGTTCACGCGGTTTTGGACGAATCCAACATTAAACATAAAAATCCGGTAATAGATTTTATTAAATCAATTAAGTACGTTCATAAAATTACTACACCTACAACAAAATACGTTTGGTATGAGGATGTAGTTGCGCTGACCGGTGTTATTGTAGCTTTTGTTGCGGTGTCAATCTCTAAATATATCTTACCGCTAAGTTTGGCACATATACCTGACGGTATTGCTTCCGGTATTATCGCTTCAATGCTGCTGTTTTTGGCCGGTTATATGCTGAAAAATAATGTAAATCTTTTAACAGGGCTTTCCGCTGAACCGCAAGTTGAAGAAATAATTAAAAAAGTAACTGAAAATCTTCATTGCGTAAGCTGTGTTAAAGAATTAAAGACCATGAATATGGGTACTTCCGGTTTGATTGTTAATATTACCATTGAAGTAGACCCCGAAATCCAAGTTAAAGAAGCAGATGATATTGCAGAAATGGTTGAACGTAAGATAAGAAAACACGTAAGCAATGTTTCACATGTTTCTGTTGAAATCGACTCAAATGACGCGGAAGAAAATTGGGAAGATAAGTTTGATAAAATAATTCAAGAAGGCGAAAAAATAGAAGTAATTGATGATAAAGAAGCAAATATGCTTTCTAATTTTTATTCTTTTGCTCAAACTGTCGTAAAAGAAATAATGGTTCCCCGTCCTAAAGTTTATTTTATTGACGCGGAAGAAAATTTAAATACATTAATTGATGTTATTATTGAATCCGGACATACGCGTATCCCTATTTATGAAAATGCGGTTGATAATTTAATAGGTGTAATCAATGCAAAAGACGCGCTGAAGGCATTAAGGGATAAAACGTATGAGCAGGAAGGATTTGAAATAAAATCACTGGCAAGAGAAATTTTAATAATCCCTGAAAACAAATTTATAAGTGATTTGTTAAATGATTTCACGACGACAAAAAACCAAATAGCCGCTGTTGTGGATGAACACGGCGGTATCGCGGGTATTGTTACCGTTGAGGATATTATAGAAGAAATAGTCGGTGAAATATATGATGAATTTGATGAAGCGCCTGTTCCCGAGCTGATAAAGATTGATGATAATACCTTAAATGTGTCCTCACAAATGGATATTGAAGATATAAACGAAAAATATGATTTAGATATTCCAAATGAAGATTTTCAAACAATCGGCGGATACGTATTCGGACTTTTGGGGCGTGAACCTGAAATAGGCGATAAAGTTGAAGATAAAAATCTTTCTTTTGAGGTCATAGAGCTTGACGGAATAAGAATTTCACGCGTTATAATGAGAAAAAATACTCCGTTTGTCGAATCAATAAATAAAGAAGAAAATACTCAAACCAATGAAACATTATAAATTCGGATATGTTGCAATAATAGGAAGACCTAATGTCGGTAAATCAACCATATTAAACAGATTAATCGGACAAAAAATAGCTATTGCAACTAATAAGGCTCAAACTACAAGACGGAGAATTAACGGTATTTTGACGACAGACGAAGCGCAAATTGTGTTTGTTGATACCCCCGGAATTCATAAACCTATTGATAAATTAAGCGAGTGTTTGGTGGATGAGGCTAAAAGTGCCATACCTGACGTCGATTTAGTGGTTTTTGTTGTTGACGGTTCAACATCGGCAGGCAGGGGCGATAAGTGGATTGTTGAAAATGTTCTTAAATCATATAACGGCGAAATGCTTATTGCCGCTAACAAATATGATTTGGAAAAAGATATTAACAAAAGAGAAGAAAATCTTTTAACATATAAAACTCTGTTTGAAAAGAATTATTCGTGCGTGAAAATCTCGGCGAAAACAGGCAGAAATTTTGATACTTTAATAAAAAATATCGTAAGAAAGCTGCCTGCGGGTGAAAAAATTTATGATGATGATGAAATTACGGACGAAACCATGCGAAATATCGCAAGAGAGCTTATAAGAGAAAAAATTCTTTTATATACCCGCGATGAGGTTCCGCACAGTGTAGCTGTTATTATTGAGTCTTATGAAGAACAAGAAAATCTTGATAAAATTACCGCACAAATTATTGTCGAACAGGAAACTCAAAAGGGAATTATAATCGGTAAAAACGCGTCAATGCTTAAAAAAATAGGAACCGAAGCAAGAAAAGAAATTGAGCAAACCGCAGGGAAGAAAGTTTTTTTGGATTTACAGGTAAAAGTTATAAAAGATTGGCGTAAAAAATCCAAAGATATGGAAAAGATGTATTAAAATTTATAGTCTTTTTAATTAGTTGAAGCAGGGTTGTAAAATCTAAAAATATACTTTATAGCTGGATTAGTTAATAACCTTGGTATTTATATGTTTAAACCTCCGGTAAAATTAATCCTGCTAATAATTTTGTTATGCTTTAATTTTTCTTTATGTTTTGCTGATGATATTTATACTTATAATGAATTAATTGATAATTTAACAGAATCTTGTGAACAAAAGGATATAAATATACAAGAAGATTTAAAAGCTAATTGTTCCGTGGGTTGTCCTATGCCTTCTTCAGTAAATATAAACGGGAATAACCATACAATAGACGGTAATGATTGCGGCGGATTTATTCTGGAAAACGGTAAAACTCTTAATATGAGCGCGGTAAAAGCTGAAAATTTCCACGGAACTCAAGGCGGAGTGGTTTATAATAACAATGGCTGCAGTGTTAACTCTTTAGATGGTGAATTTTGTCATAATTCCTCGGACGGTGACGGAGGAGTTATATATAATAATGCCAATATAGGTAATATAAACGGAGAATTTTCCGATAATCATTCGGTTAATAACGGCGGAGCCGTTTATAATAATTCCTTAAGCCGAATAGAAAATGTAACGGGAAGTTTTAAAAATAATTCAACTACTGATTCTACTGGCGGTGCAATATGTAATATGGGAGAAGTAGGCAGGGTTAATGCATATTTTAACTCAAATCGTGCGGTTACGGGAAATGGCGGTGCTGTTTCAAATTATTCAAAAATAGATTATATTGAAGCGGATTTTAATTCAAATAATGCAAAAGAGTCCGGCGGTGCCGTTTTTAATTCGGGTTTAATAGGGTATTTAAAAGGTAATTTTAACGGAAACAGCTCTGAAGAAAATAATATGTATATGGGCGGCGGGGCAATAATGAACTATGGCTCGATTAATAAATTATCGGGCAAATTTGAAAATAATAAAACAAACGGTTACGGCGGAGCTATACATAATGCTTACGGCGTAATTAATCTTATATCTGATGAAGAAGATATTATTTTTAACGGAAATACCGATTCAACAGGTTCAAATGCAATATATAATGACAGCGGCGTTGTAAACCTAAATGCCGGAGGTTATGATATTGTTATTAATGACGCTATAACCGGCGGGAATACTGATTACAGCCATGATTCAATCATAAATATAAATAATCCGGCAGTTTCTCAGTCCGGGCAAGGAAATATAGCAATAAATAATACGGTTGCGGATAATATTATAAATATGTACGGCGGTACATTAAAGTTGGGCTTAAATCCTAATGACGGCACGACGGGTGAATTTTTAAAAAGCGTTGATTTTAATTTTTACGGAGGAACGCTGGATTTAAGGGATGAAAATATACACAATACAAATCTTGGTAATTTAACCTTGTACTCCGACATGAATTTAAAGCTGGACGGAAGCTTTGAAGAACCTTTATCCGATACTTTTACCGCAAATTCTTTTGTTTCAAACGGATTTAATATTAATATAACCGATATTTTATTAATGACAACCACAAATGAAAAGAGAATAGAAATATCACCAATCGGAGAAAATATAGATGAAACGGTAAGAAATTTAATAAAAGAAGCAATTATATATACAGGCGGTGATGTGATAAATTCTCCTATATATAAGTATAAATCTTGGTATGACAAAGAAAACGGTCTTATTATATTTGAAAGACTTGAAGGAACTGATATTTATAATCCGTCTGTAAAAGCTGCCGCTGTAGCTGCACAATTGGGCGGATATTTATTTCAGTTAAACTCGTATCAGGAAGCATTCAGAAGAATGGATATGTATATGTTAATGACTAACAGACAAAGATTGACATATAAATATGCAAATAAATATGCTTCAATTGACTCTGCGAACGGGTATTATAATCCCTATTCGCCTTATGATAATAAATATGGCTGGATAAGCCCTTATAGTGTGTTTGAAAATGTCCCCTTGAAAAGAGGTTATAAGGTATCGAATATTTTATACGGTACATTTGCCGGGATAGAATCAGAATTAATTAATTTAAAAAAAGATTGGGATTTAATTTGGAGTCCGTATATAGGCTATAACGGTTCTCATCAGGCTTATCAAGGAATTGATATATATCAAAACGGCGGTTCGTTCGGTGGTGTCGCAATGGCTTATAAGGGGAATTTATTTACCGGATTGACCTTGAATGCCGGAGTAAATAACTGTGAAGCCGATAATATGTATGGCAAAGATAATTTTTCCATGATTATGGGCGGTTTAGCAAGTAAAACAGGTTATAACTTTGAATTTAATGACGGCAGATTTATTCTGCAGCCTAATTATTTTATGTCTTATACATTTGTAAATACATTTGATTATAACAATGCCGCAGGAATTAGAATATCTTCAAGTCCGTTAAATGCGCTGCAAGTTGCGCCGGGTATCAGATTTATAGGCAATTTTGAAAACGGACTGCAGCCATATTCAACTTTATATATGGTATGGAATTTAATTGATAAATCTAAATTTAAAGCAAATGATGTTTCGCTTCCGCAATTAAGCATAAAACCGTTTGTATTTTATTCTGTAGGGGTAAGAAAAATATTCAATGAAAATTTTACGGGATATTCACAAGTATATTTAGTAAACGGCGGCAGAAACGGTGTAGGTCTACAGGCAGGATTAAGGTTTAAAGTCGGGCATTAAACCAAATCCGCCCTGCGAAACTGCAGAGCGGATAAATTTTTATGAATTTGCATTTGAAACTGTTTGTGTTTCTTCTTTTTTCTTTTTCATTAATTTTGCTATTCCGTAACCAATTCCGGCAATTGCACCAAGCATTAATAGTTTATTCATTATTATTCCCTCCCGTTTTTACTTTTTGATGTTAACTTGTTATAAGAAAATTTTCCATATCGTAATTTCTTGAAATGCGGATAATATTATTTTTTTTCGAATTTGAAAATTATGATATAATTTATGAAGTCAGAGGTAGTTGCAGTTTAGGCAGCTGAGTATAGATACAGGGGGATATTTTGAGCTTTTCATTTATTCAAATTTCGGATATTCATTTAGGCCGCCCGTTTTCTGACTTGTCAAAATATTCTGTTGATATAAATTTAAAACACTTGTATAAAAATGCAGTTGAAAAAGCATTAAATAATGCCGTTGATTTTGCTATCGGTAAAGCTGTTGATTTCGTTTTAATATGCGGAGATACCTTTGATTCAAATGAACAGGATTTTGAAGCTAAAATTATATTAAAAGAAGTTTTAAATAAACTTTTATCTGCTGATATCAAAGTTTTTTTAATCTGCGGCAATCATGACCCGTTATCTTCTTATAATAAGTTAACGTTTGATTTTGATGAAAATTCCCCTATTCATATAACGGGATTAAATTCAAAAAATCCCGCAGAATATACGCTAAAGGATAAATCGGGAAAGAATGACGTAATAATTCACGCTTTCAGCTTTGAAAATAATGTGTTAAAAGAAAATCCCGTTAAGTATTTTACTCCGCCTCAGAAGGAGAATGGGGGAGCATTTCATATCGGAATGCTTCACTGTGATTTGGATTGCTCAAGTGAAAGCCCTTATGCACCTTGTAAATCCGCTCAATTAAAAGATATAAATTATAATTATTGGGCTTTGGGGCATATACACATTCCTAGCGTTATTGATGATAAAATCGTTTATTCCGGAACTATTCAAGGCCGTAATACTAAAGAAACCGGAGTTCACGGTATACGATATATTAAGGTTGATGATAATAATGCAATTGCGGAAAATTCATTTATACCCCTTGATGTTATACGTTACGAGGATTTATGTATTGATTTATCCTCCTCTAAAGATATCACTTCAGCGGCTTCCGTTATTACCGACTCCGTTTATGATTTAATCGGGAACGATAAAAATACTTCCTGTGAACTTTTTCTTTTAAGAATTTACTTGACCGGCATGGTATGTTTTTATGATGAAATAAATGAACAATTCTTTTCGGTACTCTCTGAACGATTAAATAATCAGACTCAAGGGAAAATTTGTATTTCTCAAATTAATAATAATACCTCAATAAAAGCGGATTTGGAGGCAATTATCTCCGATGAGGGTATTGCGGGCGAAATATATAAGACAATTCAAAATGATGATAATATGACTTCATTTTTTAATTCGGTTCAAAATTCTTTGCAAAAATTGGTTTCCGATTGCAATTATTCCGAAGAAGAAAAGCAAAAACTTCAAGTTGAAGTATTAAATTCGGTTAAGGAAAATTGCATAAATATCTGCGGTAGTATTTGTGCTGACGAAAGAACGGTTGATTAATATGAATAAATTGGTCTTTGATAATGTGATTATAGAACAGAGTTCAAAAGATATTCCCAAAGGGGTAAAGTATGATTTTTGCGAAAATTTTAACTTGGTTTGCGGTGAAAATGAAACAGGAAAAAGTTCGCTAATGCTTTTTATCAAGGAAGGTTTATTTCGCATAAAAGGTGTTGATACCGGTAAAATTAATATGAGTTTAATCAGTGCTGATAATTCCGTACATATTAGGGCTGATATAAAAGATAACCGTTCTTTGGAACAAAGATGTAAACTTTTTTATGATGATAACTCCTCTTGCGGTTATGATTTTATTGAAAAAATGATTAACCCCAAATATTTTGAACAGGGATTTCATATTAATCTTGATGATTTAATGAAAATCCAAACAAAAGAAACCTCGCTGTTAGTGAATGTAATTAAAGATCCTTCGGGAGAAAAAATCCGTTCTTTCGTTGAAAAAATTAATAATGAAATTAATTCCGTTCTTTCAAAAGACGGAAAATTAAAAAAAGATTATAAAGAAATTAAAGATAAAATAGCTGAAAAAAATTTAAAAATAAATGAACTTTCCAAAAAAGAAGATGATTACATTAAAAATATTAATAGCGTAAAACTTTTGGAAGAACAATTAAAATCCGTTGTCAAACAAAAAGAATTTTTTAATATTCTGCTTCAAATAAAAGAATTAAAAGACCGCTGTGAACTCTTAAACACCGAGAAGTTAAATTTGTTAAACAGTTTTAACTCTAAATTGTATGAAAATCAAAAAGATATAGGAAAAATTCATCAAGACTGCGGGGTATATAATTTAAATAATGAAAATATAAAAAGAAATTGTAATTCTATTGAAGAATATAAAAATAAAATTTTGGAACAAAAAGCCGTTTTGGCGTCTGTTACTGATTGTGATATGAAGGAGGAAACCATAAATCAGTTTGTAATAGATGTTGAAAAAAATAAAAAGGTTGAAGATTACAGCAATCAAATTAATGAAATGAAGCAGGAAATCAAGGCTAAGAATATAAAAATTGATGACAGTAATGACACTATTTTAAAAATTGAAACCGAGCTTGAAAGTCTTAATAAAGAATTAAATAATAACACAAACATATCCGAAGCGGAAAAATTATACAAAGATATAGAAGAAGGTTTAAAACAATTTTATTTTATTTCTTCCGAAATAAATAAATATGAGCCTTTGGAAAAATCAAGTAAAAACAACGGAATTACGCTAATAATGTGTATTTTGGCTGTTATATTATCGGGCTTGTGCGGATTTTGTTTTTATAAACAAATATATATACCTGCATTTATAAGTATTTTGGGAATTTGTTTAATAATATTGTCATTTTTTATCTTGAAAACAAATAATAATACTTCAAATAAAAATGAAATATTACATCTGAAAAATCAGCAGAAGGATATATTAAATTCATTGGTCAATTCGGTAAAAGATATTAATAACGAAATTGAAAAAGTTGATTATACTTATATTCCGTCAAAGCTTGAGAGTATAAAACAGGAAATATATTTAAAAATGCAGGAAAATAAAAAACTGCTGGAAAATATTAAAAAATTGCAAACCGAAAAAAATTACAATGAAACAAAACTTACAAAAGAAAAAGATACTTGTGAACAAATAAATAAAAATATAAATGAACTAAATGCCAGGATTAATGATTTAATTGATAAAAATATTTTTAATTGTGATATTAAACCCGAAAAATATCTTGAAACAATAGAGATAATAAAGTCTTTAAAAAACGATATAAAAAATTTAAATTCACTGGAAAATGAAAATCAAAATGCACTTAGTGTAAATAAAGAAATCTCGGAATATTTAAGAAACTTTTTAATGGTAAATGAAATTCCCGTAACCATAAGTGAAAGAGCGGATGAAACCATAAATAACATTGAAGATTATAACAGTGAAAACAATAAAATAAAAAAGGATATTGAAATAAAAGAGTGTGAAATAAAAACAATAAGCGAAAAACTTGAGAATTTAGAAAATTTAAAAGACACTCTGATAAAGAATTATAATTTTAATCCGTCTCTTTACGATATAAAATCGGCAATAGAGGAGTTAAATATCGAAAAAGAAACAAAATTAAATCAAAAAAAGGAAGCCGAATATCAAAAACGCGATTTGGAAAAATTTGAAGGTTTATCCGATTTAAAGCTTGAAAGAAATATATTAACGGATGAATACAGAAAAACTATAAAAAAACTGATAATTAATAAAATGACAATAATGGCAATAGAAAAAGCGAAATCGGAATTTGATAAAACACAGCCGGATTTAATTAATGCGCAAAAATATTTGTCAATTTTAACTGGCGGAAAATATAATAAAATCAATTTGGAACTTCAGGAAATTGATAATGAAGAAGGAACAAAAAATAAAAAATGGGAGGAGTTAAGCCGAGGAACAAAAGAACAGTTATATTTAGCTTTAAAACTCGGATATGCTTCAAATTATACAAAAGATAAAACGACATTGGAGGATAACGGAAAACCGGCTCTGCCTTTAATAATAGATGATGCTTTTGTAAATTTTGATAAAAACAGAACCGTCGGTGCTTTAAAATGTTTGTTTGAATTTTCAAAGACAAACCAAGTAATCTTCTTTACTTGTCATCGGGAAGAAATAAAAAAAATAATCCAAGATTTATTTAATCAGGAAACAAATTATAAAATAATTGATATGTAAATTTAAATTTCTTTGAACTATACTGATTTTATGAGTTTTTATGAAGAAGAAATAAAAAAATATAAAGCAAAAGATAATTTCAGACAAGTCCGAAATATTGATGAAAAATGCGGGAAATACATTATATCTGAAGGAAAGAAGTACTTAAACCTTTCCTCAAATGACTATTTAAATTTAAGTACTGACCGTAGTTTAATTGAGGAATTTATTGATTTAGACAAAAAACAAAATGAATTTATCTTTTCTTCAACCTCCTCAAGGCTTTTAACGGGGACATCGAAAATATATAATCGGTTGGAATACAATCTTGCGTTCATATTTAAAAAAGAAGCCTGCTTGCTGTTTAATACTGGATATCAGTGTAATTTAGGCGTTGTAAGTTCTCTCGTAAACAGAGATGATGTTATATTTTCCGATAAATTAAACCATGCCAGTATTATAGACGGAATGAAGCTTTCGGGCGCAAAATTTTACAGATACAGGCATTTAGACTATCAAAATTTGGAAGAACAGCTGGAAAAATACCGCAGTAATTATAAAAAAGCAATAATAATATCCGAAAGCGTTTTCAGTATGGATGGTGATATTGCGGATATAAAGAAACTGACGGAATTAAAGAAAAAATATAATTGTCTTTTAATGATAGATGAAGCGCATGCTTTCGGAATATTCGGGAATAACTTGGCGGGTGTTTGCAATCAGGAAAATCTTTCGGATGATATAGATGTCATAACTGCAACACTGGGCAAATCGTTTGCGTCTATGGGCGCTTTTTGTACAGCGGACAAAACAATAATTGATTTTTTAATAAATAAAGCAAATTCGTTTATATTTTCAACTGCAATTCCTTCCGTAAACATAATGTGGTCAAATTTTTTGATTGAAGAAAAAATGAATTTGGTGAAGGAAAAATCGCGGAAATTAAATAATTTGGTAAAACAAGCTCACAAATACATTAACGATAAAGGAAAAAGCCAAATAATCCCGGTGATTATAGGGGAAAATGAAAAAACGGTTAAAATAGCGGAAGAACTACAAAGCAAAGGATTTTATATACTTCCCGTCAGACCTCCTACGGTGCCTGTTAATACTTCCAGATTAAGACTCTCTTTAACCGCGGATATAACTTTTGAAGAATTCAAAAATGTTATTGATATTGTAAATGGGGCTATATAATGCAGTATAAATGGCTAAATCATAAAAATAATGAAAAACTTATTGTATTTTTTAACGGATGGGGAATGGATGAAAAGATTGTTTCACACTTAAATTGCTCTGATTATGATGTTTTAGTCTTTTTTGATTACGAAAGTTTTGATATTGAAAAATTTGATTTTGAAAAATATAAAAATAAATACCTAATTGCTTGGTCTATGGGCGTATATGTATGCAATTATTACTATGAATTAATTAAAAATTTTGACCGATTTGCGGCGGTTAACGGAACTCAAAAACCGATTGATGATAATTTTGGAATACCTGAATTTGTTTATGGATTGACCGTCAACAATTTTAATGATTTATCCTGCTCTAAATTTATGAAAAAAATATCACCGTTTTTTGATTTATCGGCTTATGTTACAAGAAACACGCATGCATTAAAAAATGAGCTGATTTCCATAAGAGATTTAAAAGTTGAAAATTATGTTGAATTTAACAAAACAACAATTTCAAAAAAAGATAAAATTTTTCCGTTCCAAAATCAAATGAATTATTGGGAAACAACAAACGCGCAAATAAATATATCGGAAGACGGCGCTCATTATATTTTTAATTTATATCAAAATTGGGAAGATTTATTATGATTGATAAATCTCTTATTAAAAAAAGGTTTTCAAAAAGCTTAAAAACATACGAAGATAATGCTGTTATCCAAAAAGAAATGGCTGAAAAACTCGTGAAACTTCTGCCTGATAAGTTCTATGGCGATGTACTTGAAGCAGGATGCGCAACGGGTGTTCTTACACGCAAATTAACGGAACAAAAAATAAAATATAATAATTATTACGCAAACGATATTGTTGAAAAATCGAAAAATTATATTGAAAAACTAATTCCATCTTCGGTTTTTATACATGGTGATATCGAAAATATAACATTAGATAAAAAATTTGATTTAATAATATCTAATGCTTGTATTCAATGGTGTAACAGCCCCAGTAACGTGATAGAGTCTTTACATAATGCCTTAAAAGATAACGGCATATTTGCATTCACAACATTTGCAGATAAAAATCTGTATGAAATAAGTGAAATTTTTCAAATACAAACTCAATATACCCCGCTTGAACAACTGAAACAGTGCATAAATAAATATAATCCGCTTTATTTTATTGAGGAGGAAAAACGAATATATTTTAACTCAGCAACGCAAATATTAAAGCATTTAAAATATACCGGGGTAAATTCCGTTACCGAATATAGGCTTACAAAATCAAAATTACAAGATATAGAACAAAAATTTTCCGTAAAGTTTAATAAGGACGGAAAAGTATTTATAACCTACAATCCTGTTTACGTTGTAATAAAAAAGACTATATATTAGAACGATATTGAACCGCTTGTGCAATGTGGCTTACTAAAATATTTTCACTTTCCTCAAGGTCAGCAATAGTTCTTGCCAGTTTTAAAATTCTGTCATAAGCTCTGGCGGAAAGATTAAATCTGTTAACGGCATTTTTAAGAATATCCGTTCCCGCAGAATCAAGCTTGCAGTATTTTTTTATTAACTTTGGTGTTAAATTCGAATTTGTATATATTCCAATGTCTTTATATCTTTCAAGTTGAATATTTCTGGCTTTAATAACTCTTTCACGTATTTGTTCCGAGGTTTCACCGTCATTGTCATTTTTTTTCATTAATTCGTCAATTTTTAATCTCGGAACATCAATAACAATGTCAATTCTGTCTAATAATGGGCCTGATAATTTAGCTCTGTATTGCTTTATTTGAAATTCGGAGCAGGTACAATGCTTTTCATTATCTCCTAAATAACCGCACGGACAAGGATTCATAGCGGCAAGCAGAATAAAGTCGGAAGGAAATTCAAGGCGCATTTTGGCTCTGGCAATAACAACTTTGCCGTCTTCCAAGGGCTGCCTTAAAACTTCAAGCACCTGACGGGGAAATTCAACAAATTCATCCAAAAATAAAACTCCTCTGTGGGCAAGAGTAATTTCACCGGGTTTGGGATTTGTACCGCCGCCGATAATGCCGATAGCAGAAGCCGTGTGATGTACGCTTCTGAACGGTCTATGGGTAATTAACGGTTTATTCGGATTAACTAATGAGCTTATACTGTATATTTTAGTTAATTCAATTGATTCTTCAAATGTTAACGGCGGTAATATGGACGGAAAACATTTTGCAAGTAATGTTTTTCCGGAACCTGGCGGGCCTGACATTAAAAGATTATGCGCCCCCGCAGCTGCAATTTCCATTGCTTTTTTTGCACGCAGCTGCCCTTTAACATCTTTAAAATCAAAATACCCGTTAACTTCTGATTTTTCCTGCATAAAATCTTGAATGTTTACTTTAATCGGTTTTATAGCAGTGTGTTCGGGCAAATTAGTATTAAAGTGATTAACAATTTCAACAAGATTTTTAGCGCCGAGAATTGTAAGCCCTTCTATAATTGCTGCTTCTTTTGCGTTGTCAAAAGGAAGAACAATAGTTGTAATCCCTTGCGCTTTCAGCCCTGCTGCTATCGGTAAAACTCCCGGAATGGCTCTTAATGAACCGTCCAGCGATAATTCACCTATAAAGGCGGTATTTTCAAAGTTTAAATTGGGTATAACTCCGATTTTTGCCAGTATTCCAACTGCAATAGGTAAATCATATCCGCTGCCCATCTTCTTTATGTCTGCAGGTGCCAGATTTACAACTACCTTCTTATTCGGAAAATCATAACCTGAATTTTTTATAGCGGAGCGGACTCTCTCTTTTGCTTCGTTTACTGATGTATCAGGTAATCCGACAATTGAAACCGAGGGCAGTGAATTATTTACATCAACTTCAACTTGAATTTGATAAACCTCCAGCCCTATTATACTTGCCGTTAAAATTTGTGATATCACACTAAAATCCTATACTATCTCTTAAGTGCCGGACAAAATTTACCCGCACACTCTTTAAAGAAAGTATATAACACACTAAATCAGCAAGCAATAATTTAATATATCTATGCTAATTTTTTTTCTGTTTCTTCTATCTTTTTTAAAATGATATCCATTTGATTTTTAAACCAAGCCGTAAAAAGTTTGATTTCATTCTTAAAACTGTATGCTCCCGGCCATACGTTGTAATAATACATTTATCTGCCTTTCTTATTTTTATCTCTCTTTTTATTGTTTATCGGCAGCTTTTGAAAAAACTTTAGAATAAATTGTTAAGTTATGTAAAAAAGTTGCTTAAAAAAAGCATAAAATTTTTTTTAGGGTTATTAAAGAAAATGTAAGACTCATAAAAAGTCTAAAACTGAACAACTATCTACCAAAACTAACCTAGTTAACGCTCTTTTCCAAAAGAGCTTTTTTTTTGTCATTAACAAGTTTGTTCGATATATAATTTAGTTATGTTAAAAGTCGCAATTACTGGAAATATAGCAAGCGGAAAATCTCAGGTGGAAAAAATATTGTTATCACTGGGATATAAGGTTGCGGATACTGATAAAATAAATCATTATATACTTGCTTCTGATATGAATGTGATTAAAGAAATAAAAAATGCTTTTAAAGAAGATGATGTATTGGATGAGCAGGGATATATTTCACGTGAAAAATTGGGAAAAATCGTATTTTCACAAGGCTTAAAAAGAACAATTTTAGAAGGTATATTACACAGAAAAATATACGATAAAGTTGAAGAATTTTTTAAGGAAAACGAAAAAGAAAAAGCTGTGTTTGTTTCTGTTCCGCTTTTGTTTGAAACAAAACAAGAGGACAGATTTGATAAAATTATATTTGTTTCGGCAGATGAAGATGTCAGATTAAAACGCTTAATGGAGCGTAATAATTATACAAAGACATTCGCAAAATCAAGAATAGCCGCGCAAGATAAAGAAGATGATAAAATAAAAAAATCTGATTTTGTTATTTATAACAACACTAATTTTATTTCATTGAGAAATCAGGTTAATAGTATATTATCACAGCTGTTTATTGATAAAAATGACTAGCACATATTAATTCGTTCAGATGTTAATTTTAAAATGGAGGATTTGTAGAAATCCGTATTAATATTAAGATATTCGCCTAATATAAGCAGAGAGAATAAATAATCTCTTACTTCATCCATATTATTATTTAATTTAACAACATCATCAAGAAGCTTAGTGAATTTAGTATAAATTTTATTAAAATACATATTTTGAGCTTCGGAAATATCTATTTTTAAATCAAGCTTAGCTGCGCATTCAAACATTTTTATAATTTTTTCAAGTTTATGTATTTCAAAGTTTTTCATAAAATTATAAATTGCTTTTTGAATTTGTCTTGAAAAAATTTCATTGGCAGGTGTTTTATCAATTTCAATTTTAAAGTCGATTGCTTCTTTTGCAATATCATAAGCCTTTTGTATTGTTTCATCATCTGTGATGTTAATACAATCTTTAAAAATTTCATTAAAATCATTTGTAAGCGTATACTGTGCAGCTAATTTATATTCATTTGGTACATTAATACCAAGATTAATTAACTGCATGATAAAACTTTTACCTTCGTTATATACTTCTCTGTAAGTATTTGAAAATTTACCGAGTTTATCTTTAAGCGAAGATATTAAAATTTTGCTTCTGTCTTCAATGATAATATCTTTTAAGGTGAAATATTCACTGCCGAATATTTTATCAAGCGCTCTTATTGTTTCTGTTATTGGATTATTTAAATAAGTACTGCAGAGCTTTTTGATATCATCTTGAATATTTTCGCTGTCATCATAGCGTTTTATGGCGCAGTGGAAATCACCTTCGGCAAATTGCAATGCCGCGAAAAAGAAATCAGCTTTTTCTAAAGTTATTCTGGATTCAATTTCAATTCTGCCCGAACAAAAAGTAGTTGAACCGTTAGAAACTGATTTACAATAGTGTTTTTTAATGTCGTAGCAATACAGGGTTGTAAAATCTTCAAAATTATTATGCATTGAAGAAATTGCCCATAAAGCTGCAATTTGTTTTATTGATACAACAGAGGGTTTAACAAACTTTTCATAAACATCTTTTCCGCTGCCAAAGCCGGGGATGTTACTTTGCGCTTGAGCTAAAATTTCTAAAAACGGAGTTTCAATGTCTTTATCGGAAAAATAATTCGCAAGCTGCATTGCACGTGCTGCATATTTCATAATTTGAGTTGTTTCTATTCCTGAAATTTCGGAGAAAAACCAACCGCAGCTTGTATACATAAGCATTGATTGTCTTTGCATTTCCATTAATTTAAGTGCTTTAACGGTTTCATTATGGTCAAGTTTATGGTTTGCGTATGTTTCCAAAAACTTATTTACCGTATTCTTACTTCTGTCTAATATTACGTCAATATAACCGTTTCTTGCAGCCCAAATATCGTTAAAATATAAAGAAGCATTTTCTTCAAAAATTTTAATTAATTCGTCACGAACGTAGTCAAGTGCTTGGCGCAGAGGTTTTCTCCATTTTTGATTCCAGCCGTATCCTCCGCCTGTCGAACAGCCGCAATCGTCGCACCATCTGCCTACGCCGTGGGCGCAGCTCCAGGAAGATACATCTTTTATATCCGCTTCGTACTGAACACCTTCTTGTTCCAAGTAGTTCGCGTAATTTGTAATTTCAAATCCTTCATCTTCGGCTTTTATTTTTAATATGTATGATAATGCCATATCACCGAATTTAGTGTGGTGTCCGTAGCTTTCTCCGTCTGTTGCGATATGTACAAGCTGGTTATAATCTCTTAAATTTGATATTCCGTCTTTTAGCCTTGATATAAATTTGTTTCCGTCGGTTAAAAGTTCATCAAATGCTACGGATTTTGAAATAGAACCGTCATAAAAGAATAAATCGATATATTTTGATTTATCGGATTTTGCGAAATATCTGTATGCCCTTGCAGGGTCAATATTTCCCCAGCTTACATCGCTCCAATCATCTTGCGAATTTAATTTTCTAACCGCTTTAGCTTGATGAGGAGATAATATGGTAAATTTAATACCGCAATCAATAAGAGCTTCCAAGGTTTTATCATCGCATGCCGTTTCTGCCAGCCACATTCCCTCCGGTGTTCTTCCGAAACGGTACTGAAAATCCTTTATCCCCCATATTATTTGGGTATATTTATCGTTTTTATTGGCTAACGGCATTATAATATGATTGTAAACCTGTGCAATGGCATTACCGTGGCCGTTATTTCTTGAAGCACTTTCGATATCCGCTTTAATTATTCTTTCGTATGAGTACGGGCTGTTATATTCCATCCAAGACAATAGTGTCGGCCCGAAATTAAAGCTTATGTATGAATAATTATTTACTATATCAAGAATTTTATTATCTTGAGTTACAATTTTTGAAACGGAATTCGGAGTATAACATTCGGCGGTTACACGTGCATTCCAGTCATGAAAAGGGTTTGCGCTATCTTGCACCTCAATTGTTTCAAGCCAAGGATTTTCTCGTGGCGGTTGATAAAAATGACCATGTATGGCAAGATATGCTTTTTTATTATTCTTCAAAACTCTCTCCTGACTGTTTATTCCTGCTTTTATTATTTTGATTTATGAGATATTAATTTTAATTCTTTTATATCGAGCCAAGCGTCACCGAGTGCTGCAGAAAATACTGTTCCGGAAATTTTTATTTTGTCGCCGGCTTCGAGGTCTATATGTTTTTCGGCATTTTCTCTTGTTAAAAACATTTTTAGTTCAGATAAAGGTATTACGGTATTTTGTGAATCATCACGTTTTATCAAAATGCCTACATACTTGCTTCCTTCACGAAGTGCAGGTTTATAATCCAGCCCTAATGAGGTAAAGGCTACAAATTCAGCATTAAATGTTACGTTTTTCTTAAGGTATTGCAGGGGATTTTTAACTATATCCAAGGGCGCTGCAGGGGTATAAATCGTTTTTTGTGCTTCTGCTGCCGGTTTAACTGGCGCATTTACTGCTGCTTGTGATATGTTACAATTAATAATTACGGATGAAAGTATTATTAATGCTGTTAACATTGATTTGATTGATTTTGTGTATGAAAATTTCATAGTGACCTCTAAAATAATTTTGTCTGTATACAATTAACTATATTTTATCATACTTTTAAAAAAAATTAAAAAATAAGTGTAGATTGAAACAATTTGAACGAACGATTGAATAATACTTGTTCGCAACCCCGAATTAAAGTGTTCGTTAGTTTCAATCTACATTTTAAATATAACGTATTATAAATATGTTTTCACTGTTCAATAGTATATATTTTATTTAAAAATGTTTATACTTCCGTTGTAATACTGATTAATAATATCAGTTCAAAATATAATTCTTTATAATATCACCCATTTTATCGGTTGAAGTGAGCGTCATACCTTCAGACATTATATCTTGGGTCCTGTATCCTTCTTTTAATGCTTTTCTGACTGCGTTAACAATAGTATTATATTCATCCTCCAAGTTAAATGAATATTTTAACATCATGGCAGCAGATAGTATTGTAGCAATAGGATTTACAATATTTTTACCTTTTAAATCAGGCGCACTTCCGTGAATTGGTTCATACATTGCAGGATTTTTATCTGATAATGACGCGCTGGGAAGTAAACCGAGCGAGCCGGAGAGCATGGAAGCTTCATCTGAGAGTATATCCCCGAATATGTTTCCCGTAAGGATAACATCAAATTGTTTCGGCGCTCTTATAATTTGCATTGCTGCATTATCTACGTACATATTAGTAAGTTCAACTTCAGGATATTCTTTAGATACTTGCGCAACAACTTCTCTCCATAATCTTGAAACATCAAGTACATTAGCTTTATCGACGGAACATACTTTTTTCTTTCTTTGCATTGCCACTTTAAATGCGCAATGTGCTATACGTTTAATTTCACTTTCGCTGTAGCACATATTGTTATATCCGAAACGTTCTCCGTCTTTTATTTCAATACCTTTTGGAGTACCAAAATATACGTCGCCCGTAAGTTCGCGGATTATCATTATATCTGTTCCCGCAACATTTTCTTCTTTTAACGGAGATAATTTGGTTAATTCCGGATATACAATTGCCGGTCTTAAGTTTGCGAATAAATTTAATTCTTTCCTTATACCGAGCAGAGCGCGCTCAGGTCTAACTTCAGGCGGAAGTTTATCATATTTCCAATCTCCTACGGCTCCCAATAAAACCGCATCGGATTTTTTCGCAAGATTAAGCGTTTCTTCCGGCAGTGGGGTTTTGTATACATCATAAGCACATCCGCCTATCAGTGCCGGTTCAAAATTAAAATCCGCTGAATACTTTACTCCGACTGCTTTTATAACTTTTACGGCCTCATTTGTTACTTCCTCTCCTGTTCCGTCACCTGCAAGTAGTGCTATATTATATCTTTTCATATTATTCCTCCGAGTTTTTTTATTATATACCAAAAAAGCCTCTTATTAAAGAGGCTTTTCGTATATATAATATTCCCTTTTGACGGGTTATGATGAAAATGTCATTAATGCTCTTACTGAACGAGCGGTATTTCTTACTTCTTCTTCAGAGTGCATTTTTATTGTGTCATCAAGAATTTTAATAGCTTCTGTTTTATCTTTTAATGATAAAAGTTCATTTATTGAAGCCATTGCAACTCTTGCACTTAAATCATTTATTCCCTTGCCTTTTGAAATAAGAACAACTCTTAATGATTCATGTGTATTTTTCTTTATTAATGTTTGTGCCGTGATTTCTCTTATTTCATCATCCGGAGAATTTGTTCCAAGTTCAGTTAATAAATCTATAGCAGCTTGTGAATCTTTGTGTTCACCTAATGCTTGAATTATGTTTTTAATTTTTTGATTATTATCCATTTATCTTCTCCCTTAATTATTTCTAAGCTGCTTGTATTCCTGCTAAATCCTGCCATAGTGTTTTTAATTCGCTTACATCTTTTGAAGCCAAATTTTTAACACTATATTGTCTGTTCGGGAATAATTTATTTTTTATTCCTGTCATATCAAAAGTAATTTCAGTATTACCAAATTTTTCAATGGTATCAAATACGTTTGTTGTAATTTTCTTACCGAAAGATACAACAGAATTCATTCTTGATTTGAATGCTTCATTAAAGTTGTTGATACCGCTGACAACTGCTGACGCAAATAATTTGCTCTTTTCTGAAATACTTTTGCCGATACCTGCTTTTTTTGTTCCTTCAAATACATCTGCTTGTATAACGTTTCCTTTGAAGCTTACTCCAAAAGGATTGCTCGCTAATTTTTTTTCAGGTGAGCAATTATTATTTGTTTTGCTTGTATTTGTTGTATGTAAACTGATTTTACCTATTTGCATAATAGCCCTTTCTATTTTTTACATTCCTCATTGGTACATTAAGGTTATCATATTTAAAGGGCTTTAATATCATTCTTTTGGAGTAAATAATAATTCATATTTGTATAAAAATGAAAAAAAAAATAGTTCTTTTGTACGAGGGCAAATTTATTTAATCTAGTGTCGCAACCTTCCGCTTGCTCATCGCAACCGTAAAGTTGCTCACCTTTTATAAACGCCACTCCAAAATTTCGCTCACGTTCCTTATCGCGAAATTTTCTCGGACAATTTTCAGTGATGTATAAGCCCGATAGCAGGACTTTTTCCGTATATATCTTTCCCGAATACTCTTATAAATCTTTCATTCTTTTTAAATCTGAACCATATAATTTTTCTTCTGAACATTGTTAAATTAAATTTAATCCGTTTCAGATACATTGCAAAAAAGTTAGTTTTTCCTATGTCACAGTTTAAAATTTTTGAGGTCAACGTTTCAATATCATTGCCTAAATAATGATATATATTTCTTTTGTAATGTGTTTTACTGTCTGTCATGTTATCTGCGCTTTTTACATATTTCCTTACATCTATAAGGTAACAGTTTTTATGAGCGGCAATAAATTCATCAAGTGCAGCATTTAGGGCTATAAATCTTTCTGTTTTTTCTTTTGTATCTTTGGGAAATTCCGTTTCGGGGCCGTTTATGAAAAATATGGGCTTATTTGTATTTTTCAAAATAAATTCTAATTTTTCTTGTAAAAGTTCTTTATTTAAATATCCTATTGCTTCGTTTGATTTTTTTATTGTTTTAATTTCTTCAAGTGAACATTTAATTCCCCTGGACGATAATTCTTTATAGCATTCTTCTTCATCATCTTCAAAGAAATTAGTTTTAAATTCGTTTATTATAGAAGGAAGTATGACGCCTGTTTCTTTGTCTTTATATATTTTATTGCAGTAGTTAAACATTAATGAGAAAGCCAAAATATCGTATTCCTCGCGAAACATCGGATTATTAAACAATTCGGCTTCTATAAAAGGATATTTTTTGTATAATTTTTCTTTTGTTTCATCATCCAGTTTTTTGCTGTTTTCTATTGTAAATATATCGTCCCAGCGAAATCTAAAAAATGTATTTTCCGAATAATCCAAATTATATTTGTATTTTAAGTTTTTGTTAGCACAATTGCTCATTATCTGATACAAATCACACTGTCCTATTAATAATATTTTGATTTTATTTTTATCCTCCTTTTTGGTTTTTTGTTTTTTATAATTATTGTGTATCCAGTTGGGAGTCGTTTCTTTATTTAATACCGCAGATACCGGTTCTTTTATTTCAATCTGCGGAAATTTCAGTTTTGAATATATCCATTGTTCCACTCCGAGATTTAATATTCTGCAGGAAAACAGGAAATGTTCCAAATAATGTTTTTCTTTATTATAGGAATAAAATCCCGCAAGCCCGTAATCTCCGTATTTATCTGAAACATATACAATTTTATTTTCATATTCGGAATTTTTAGTTAAATTTTCAAGCTCATTTTTGTCAATTCTTTTTTTTGTAAAATTTAATTGATTTGTGCGATTAATCATTTCCAGCACGCGTTCAAAGTCTTTTGATTTTAAAATTTCCGTTTTAACATTTATGTTTGATTGTTTTAAAAAATCCAAATTGTTATCAAACTTTTTACTTGCGCTGTATTTAGTTTCCAAAACTTTATATTGCTTAAGTCTTGAATGATTTATATCATCTTTTCCTTTTAATCCGTTATATGATAATAAATTTTCAATAACATCAGGGAAAGCTGTTTTTATATTTTTGCAGTAAAATTTTGCTTCTTCTAAATTTAAGTGGTTATCATCAATAAAAAGAGTATTTTCATCTCTTAAATTTGCGGAATTAATTAATTCTTTAATTTCTTGACCTTTTGAATTCCGGCAGATATGAGGAAATATAAAATAATCCCAAATTCCCAGTTCCTGTAGTTTTTCTTTTGCTTGTTCAAAATCATTTTTTGAACAAATAGAGTTCATTATACCTCTATCTGTAAGTTGTTTAACAATTTCTATATTCTTTTGAGACGGTATGATACCCGGTTCTTCCCCCCCCCCTGCTTGAAGTTTCGGAAAGAGTACCGGACCAAAAAGTTTCATCTAAATCCCATATAACAAGTTTTATTTGAGTTTCATTTAGTATTTTATAGGTATCCATTATTTTATCTCTTTCCGTTCTGCTATCTTCTCACTCACATCCATAACATATTTATGGAATACTTTTTGGGGCATTTTATTTTATTATAAAATAAAAGATAATTTTTATTGTAAAGTTTTGTTTCTTTTAATATATATTATCTAAAGCTAATTAATTAATATGCCGTAATAAAATTTAGAATGAAAGTAGAAGGATATATATGAACGAATTAAATCAAAATCTGGCTGAAAATCTCGGGAAATTTTTGTTGGAATTTCGTGATGAAGTAGTCAAAGGTTTACAGGAATATTTGACACTAAATTCATCTTTATCCTATGAAACTATTTAAAATTTTAGGTTTTCATTTTTAAAATAGTTGTTTAGTATTTTTGATTGATAGTTATTTAAGATACGGATTAAATTTCTTTTCTTCTCCTATAGTTGAAGATTGACCGTGTCCCGGATATACGGGAGTTTCATCCGGAAACTTAAGAAGATTTTTTTTGATAGATGTGATTAACTCATCATAATCTCCGTCATAAAAATCCGTTCTTCCGATATTATGGTGAAATAAAGCGTCACCTGTGAATAATTTTCCGTCAATGTAATATGATAAACTGCCTTTTGAATGTCCCGGCGTTCTAAGTATTTGTATTTCGGATGTTCCGATTGACAATGTGCTGTTTTCATCTATGAATAACGGTTTTAAAGTTTCACTTTTATAATTAAATCCCCATAAATGAAGTTCATCCTCCATTTTGTTATAATGGAGTGCTTCATCTTTATGAATATATATAGGAATTTGCGGGTATTTATTTTGAACTTCAATTTCGCCTAATATATGGTCAAAATGCCCGTGGGTATTCAAGATAAATTTTATTTGACATCCTTTTTCGTCAATATATTTTTTTATGATATCAAATGACCCGCCAATATCTATTATAACGGCTTCTTTTGAAATTTCATCCGTTAAAACATAAGTATTGACTTCTAATGGCCCTGTTCTAAATATTTTTAATTCCATATTTATCTCCGTTTATAACTCTAATTTTTTGACTAAAGCGGGTACTATAGCTTCCCAGGCTTTTTCGTTCGGATGCGGCGGATTTTGCCAGATATCATACTTATGTTTATATTCTTTATCTGCTAAATTTTTATCTGTCAATTCTTCTGTTGAAATAATTTTTACATTATTTATTTTTGATATATCGCTCCATGTGTTAAGGGATAATATATCATAATTCCCGTTATTTTCCACATCTTTAAACAATAAAATAACAAATGTTGAATCCGGATATAGCTTATGTGTTATATTTATAATCTTTTTTATTATACTCTTTTGCACCATTATTAAATTATCGGATTTCTTTACAAAGCGTTTTGCGTTAATTAATTTAAATGTATATGATTTATTTAAGTAATACTTTACTTCATCAGAGAAGGAATTATTTTTATTTTTAGAATACTTGTCATTTATATATTCACACAAATCAAATAAATTTATTCTGTTAAAGTGATCAAACATTACCGTATAGATAATAAATTCAGGCTGCTTTTTATGGTCAATTACATCAGTAAAATTTTTATTTCTGATTACGGAATATATTTGACTAAAAGACCAACCCATAGCGGCAATATTATATGTTTTTCTCTTTGTATATTTTTGCACTTGAGAACTGAATGTATTATTAACTTTTATTCCTTGCCCGTAGGTGTAAGAACACCCGAAAAATATAACAGGTCTTTTATTTTCAGAATAAGAAAGTGTTCTATCATTTCTTGAATGAGCAAATAATATAGTTCTTGCGTAATCTTTTTCCTGAGAGTATGTCGGCATAAGGATTTTACATCCGTTGTAATCCAGGGTAAACCTTTTATGTATAACTCCTTCAAATGTTTGTGCAAGCTTTCCGTAAATATAATTGTAACTTATAATTTCAATTAAAATTATAAAAATACAAAAACAAATACTTATATATATAAATTTTTTTTTATTTTTCATATTTTATTCAGAATCTAATAACTTTTTATACAGTTCCTTTTGTTTTTCAGTAATAGAAGAGGGTATATTAATAATAATCTTGATATTAAGATTACCGAAGCCTCCGGATTTTTTCGGAAGCCCTAAATCCTTTAACCTTAAGATTTTGCCCGCTCTTGTTTCAGAAGGGATTTTTATATTAATTATACCATGCAATGTTGAAATATCTTTTTTACAGCCTAAAACCGCTTCAGCAGGAGTTATTTCAATATCTTTAGTCAAGTTAACATCTTCAATGGTGTATTCGCTGTCTTTAAATTTAATAATGAAGTACAAATCTCCCCTGCGGCCGTAATTATCGGACTTGCCTTCACCTTTAAGCCTTATTTTTTGACCTTCTTTTACTCCTTTTGGTATTTTAACTGAAAGATTTTTTGATTTACTTACAATCCCGGTTCCTCCGCATTCTGAACAAATACTGCCCGCACCTGAACATTTCATGCATTTTTCAACCGTATTCATTTTAACGTTAATAGGTTTATCGTTCATGAGGTCTTTTGCCGTGATATTCAAATCCTGAGTAATATCAAGGTTTTCCTGTTGAGGCTGAGGTCTTTGGGATTGATTTCGCGCTCCGGAAAATAAATCTTCATAAGAAAATCCTTGCGATGATTTATTTGATGAACGTTTTGTTCTGCCTCCGCCCATAAAATCACCGAACAGAGAGCTGAAAAAGTCCGAAAAATCACCCATATCAGAAAAATTTTGGCTATATCCGCCCTGATTAAAATTATTAAAATTAAAACCTTCAAAACCGGGTGGCGGCGTAAAATTAGCGCCCTGCTGCCAATTGGCGCCTAAACTGTCATATCTGCTCTTCTTTTCTTTATCTGACAGAACTTCGTATGCTTCATTGATATCTTTAAACTTTTTTACGGCATCCGGTGATTTATTTACATCAGGATGATATTGACGCGCAAGTTTCCTGTATGCGGATTTTATTTTAGCTTCCGTTGCATCCCGTTCTACACCCAGTATTTTATAATAGTCTTTATATTCCATTATTTAATCTCCTTTTTTTAATATAATATAAAAATGGTTTTTACTGTTAATATTTAATTTTTTTTTAATTTTGTATTAACAAATCCATTGTTTTTTACTATGATATAGCTATGAAAAAATTAATTGGAACATTAATAATATGTATGGCTGTTGTACTGAATTGTACAACAGTATTCGCTGATGACAATTTAAAAGATAATTTAAGGCTTAATGTCAATCAAAATAATCAATCGGCCATAAATGTAAATAATAATACCAATAAAAATGAAACTTATAATATTGTAAAACAAAATATTGTTGAGAATAATAACTCTTTAAATTTTGAAATAACACCCGTCAAAACATTTCAAATTATGCCTGAAGGTATTATATATCAAGAATTACAAAGAAATTATAATGCTATCGACCCTAAAAAAGAAGGAAATGTTAATTCATATTATCCCGGCTTAAGAGGCCCAAACCAGTTAAATATTTATACTCCGTTATATGGTTTAAGAACCGGCACTAATGAATTCGGAACAGAAGCTATTGTTGAAAATAATATGGTTGTCCGCATGAATGGTGCTGATTCCATAATCCCCAGAAACGGTTTTGTTATATCCGGGCATGGCAGTGCAAAAAATTGGATAAATAAAAATATTCAAATAGGCTCAAAAGTATATATAGATTATTCCCTTGGCGCAATCAGAATTTATTTGACGCCCGAAAGCCTTATATTTGCCGCTAAAGAAAAACTTACGGAAGTGAATAATCTTATTGATTATTATAAAAAAATAGATATTTTATATAACGATAAAAAAGCCGGCGAACTTATGGAATCTTCAAAAGAAGCATTAAGAAAAGCCGAAAAAAAACCTGAAAAAACACAAAGCTATATAAATGAAGCAATGGACAGCTTAAATTTAGCCATTAAAAATGCAATTCCCTATTATGAAAATGAATTAAAAGGTGTTTGGATTAGGCCTGTTGAAAAAACACCCGAAGCTATTGTTAAAACAGTTGAAAGAATAGCCAATACGGGAATTACCGATATATTTTTAGAAACATACTTCCATGGTAAAACAATATATCCGAGCGAATACTTGAGAAAATACGGTGTAATTCCTCAAAGAGAAGAATTCGCGGGATTTGACCCCCTTGAAGTTTGGATTAAAGAAGCACATAAAAGAAATATAAAAGTTCATATATGGTTTGAAACTTTTTATGTGGGGAATGATAATCCTCAAAATAATTCTAACCACGTTTTAAGGGTTTATCCTCTGTGGGCAAATAAACGTTTATCGGACTATGACGCTGTTTATCCCGTTCCCTCATTATCGGAGCATAACGGCTACTTCCTTGACCCGGCGAATATGCAAGTTCAAGTATATTTATTGGGATTAATTGATGAAATAATTACCAAGTATAAACCTGACGGTATTAATCTTGACTATATCAGATATCCGCAAACGGTTGATTCTTCATTCTCAAATTATGCTCAAACTAACTGGGGATATACTGTTATTGCAAGAAATGAATTTAAATCTTTGTATAACATTGACCCTATAGATATAAAATATGCTACTCCGGAATGGGATATGTGGGCTTTATACAGACAAAACCGAATATCCGACTTCGTGAAAAAAGTTCATTCATTAACAGAACCTGCAAATGTTACGCTTACGGCTGTAATTTTTCCGGATTTAAAAAAATCAATTACAACAAAAATGCAGAATTGGAGGCTTTGGGCTGTTAACGGTTATATTGACGGCTTAACACCTTTAATCCTTACGGGGGATAAAAATACAGCCAATCTTTTGCTTAATGATGTTATAAAAAATACGGGTAATTGCGTAAAAATATACCCCGGCTTATTTGTGACTTTTATGGGCGGTACTTTTGACGAATTATTAGTTCAAATTCATAAAGCAAGAGAATTTAAAACAAAAGGTACAATACTCTTTGATTATGCACACCTTAGTGATGTGTATATTGACGCTTTAAAAACAAGAGTTTTCAACAAAACTTATGATAATAATAAAGAATTTAAATTAAAACAACCTTCGGAAGATTATAAACCGGAAGTCAAATTGAAAGATAATAAAAAGAAGAAAAAACATTTCAGGAGAAAAAAGAGTGACTAAGATTAATTTTACTAAAATGCAGGGTCTTGGAAATGATTTTATAATTATTGATTACGACGAATACAAAAAAATAAATAAATCGCCTTCTCAAATCGCGCTTGAGCTTTGTGACAGGCATTTTTCCATCGGGGCAGACGGATTAATAATAGTAAATCCAAATACCTCCCAAACTGATATAGGATGGATATTTTATAATTCCGACGGCTCAATTGCTCAAATGTGCGGTAACGGAATAAGATGTTTTGCTAAGTATGTGTATTCAAAAGGATTGGTTAATAAAAAAGAATTTTCGGTCGAAACTAAGGCGGGAGTTATTATTCCTAAAATCCTAGATGACGGCAGAGTAAGAGTTAATATGAATAAACCAATACTTGAACCGGCTAAAATTCCCGTAAATGTTCAAAATAATTTGAATTTTGAAGTTAAAGTTTCGGACGAAACATTTATTGCAAATGCAATAAGTATGGGAAACCCGCATTGCATAATTATTACGGATAAAGATACAAAAGAACTTGCCTTAAAATACGGCAGGGAGATAGAAACTCATAAACTTTTCCCCGAAAAAACAAATGTTGAATTTATAAAAATTCTTTCCGAGGATGAAATTAATCTTGATGTGTGGGAAAGAGGCTGCGGAATTACTTTAGCCTGCGGGACAGGGGCTTGTGCTTCGGTAACTGCGGCAATTCTTAACGGATTATGCTGCGGAAAAGTAAAGGTAAATTTGCCCGGTGGTCAACTGTTTATTGAATGGGACGGTTCTCAAAATGATGTAAATCATAATATCTATATGTCCGGTCCCGCTCAATTATCTTTTTTAGGGCAGGTCGATATTTAGTTATCTATACAATTTCCTTTTGAGGCTTTCTCAAAAATCTTGTAATCCGCCATATCAGGGTATAAATCTTCCGATTTCTTTATTAAGCAAAATCCGTTTTTCTTAAACTGACCGTATAATAAATCCTGATACAGAAAATCAATTACATATACAATATCTTTACCTTTTATAATATCTGAAAAATTAACGTTTTCGGTATATTCTTTTGTATTTTTATTCATCCAATTAGCATATAAATCCCCGTTTTTTACCTCAAATTTTGCCAGGTCATCCATTCTCATCATGTTCTTTTTTATACATTGTGTTGTACAATTGTCAGTTGTAATTACTAAATCATTTTCACTAAGACCGTTAAGAAAATCCATTCTTATTTTCACCTTGTCGGATTCATCATGGTTTGTTATCTCGTGGGTTAATATATTGTATTTATTAAGATAAAATATGTGTAATAAAAATAACAATATGATGAAAACTGTTTTGAACGTATTTAAATTTTTATTTTCAGTTGTGGTATCAAAAATCTTATACATTATTATTATTATTAACGGAATTAAAAATATAATTAATCTGTTGCAAAACGGATATATTCCAAACAATGAAAGAACTATAAACGTTAAAACAGGTGTTATAATCAGTAAACCTGTATATTTCTGTTCGCTTGCCGCGGTTTTTCTAAATAATTGACTTATATATACGCCAATTCCTATTATAAATAAAAGAAGGAAACATATTAACATATATGCCGGCATGATATGCGGTGTAGAACTATCCATTTGAACGTAATAAAAATATATTTGGTTTATTAGGGCATTTATGGCGTTTAATGATGTCGGTTTTATATAAAAATCTAAAAGCCATAATGTTTTTAAAGCCGAATCTTCTCTCATAAGGTGAATGTACATTAAATATTCACTAATTATGAATAACGCAGTGAAGAACTGAAATATAATCAGCTTAATTAAATTAGCTCTATTTCTTTCAATCAGATTTTTAATAAAGACTATACCCCAGTATAATTCGATTAAAACTATTGACGGCAGTGAGAAAAATACTATAAACAACGAGCTTAATGTATATAAAATAAGTTCTTTTGTTGTATAATCGCTTTTTTTATTAATAAGATAATCTGCACTTTTAAATAAAATAAGTGTTAACACTAACTCATACATATAAGGTTTTATTGTAAATGAATTGTGTATAATAGTGTGATTGAATACAAAAGTAAACAAACAAAAGATTATTAGCAGTTTATTTTTAAATGTAATTTTTAAAACATTCGTGAAAAGAAATAATGACAGAATTCCTGCAAATAAACTCGGTATACGAAAAAACAGCCAGTTTAAACCGAAAAATTTGTATAAATAATGGTATAAACATTTATATAAAGGCAAAACGTTTGTTCCCTGAAGGAACTCGGTAAACAAAGCTTTTATATTCAGGTACGAGCCTAATATCGTATGACATTCATCCCCGCTTATAAAGTATAAATTGTTTTTTAATGCAAAAACTTGGAATATTATCCCTAATGTAATTAATACAAAAATACATATTAAATATATTATTTTTAAGCTATTTTTCATTATTTGCCGCGCCTTTTATATATTTTGAATATTGAATTATTGTGTCATTATTGATTTCTGATATTTTTTTATATCCCAAATTACTTATATATCCGTTAATTATAGAAATTTCATCATTTTTATCATCTATATCATTGTATGCAAAATATACATTTTTTTTGTTGTTTAGAAGTTCTTTAAGCGGAATGTCGTTTTGGAAAGTTTTGTCTTTTTTATTAAATATTGTCAAATAAATGTTATCGGATTTAATTTTGGAATTATTTTTATCTATAACGATAATATTTTTATTATTTAAGCAATTAATACAAACTTGTTCCGTCGAAATAATAATGGAGTCAGGTTCCCTACGGTTAAGTTCAAGAATACTTTGTTTAAATTTGTTTGATTGTTCAATGTTCGTAATGTATCTGTTTAAATCTCCGAGTCTGTATAAGTAATTAAAGAAAAATATTAATAATACCACGGAAAAAATATTTAAATATTTGTTATCTAATATTTTAAAAGGAATGATAATAAACAGCGGAATTAAAAAGAGAATGGGTCTGTTGGTAAAGGGATAAATATTTAAGAAGGATAAAAGAAGGAAGAATAAAACAGGTGTTGTAATAAAAAGACCAAAGTATTTATCGGAATTTTTAACCGCGTTAATAATAAATAATAACACTCCTGCGCAAAATAATAATAAATAAGTAATTAAAATTTTATCGGGAAGAACAGTTGTAAAAGTTTTATCAAACCAGAAGAAATTAAAAAAAGAAAAATGGACTAAAGTATTTAAAGCGTCCAAACAATCCGGTTTGAAATAGAAATTTGTCAACCATTGATTTTCAAGCCCGTCACTGGTTTGCATTTGTTTTATGTACAAAAAATAATTTAATAAAATAACAGGAACCGTAATTATTTCGTACAAAATATATTTTTTAATATTGGGGATATTTTTTTGAATTATATTTTGAATAAATAGTAATCCCCAAAATATCTGCATATTAACAATGTTTACCAGTGAAGAAAATGTTATAAAGATTGATGTTAAAATGTAATATACAAGCTTTTTATTTGGTATTGTAGAGGTTTTGTAATTATTAGAGATATAAAAAGCAGTGTTAATAAGTATTAAAAATAAAAGTATATCAAGCGCATAAGGTTTTATTTGAACGGAGTAATAGATTAAGTTGAAATTAAAAGCAAATACAGCTAAAGCTGAAATAATTATAAGCTTATGCTTAAATAACTTAAGAAGTATGTTGAAAAATACAAATATCGATAAAATTCCGGCAATTAATGCAGGAAATTTGAGAACAGTAAAGTTAAATCCGTTAAACAAGTATAGACATTTAAACAGAATTCTGTAAAATTGCAGAAAATTAGCGCCTTGAATATATCGTGAAAATAGTCCGATAAAAGAGGCATTTTCAATATCCGATAAAGAATGGCATTCATCCGGAGCAACAATATTGTAGTTATTAAAAAAAGCTGTTATCCTAAGCGCAATACTAACTATAATAACAAACCAAGCTATAAAATAAAAAAGTGTATCAGAATTTTTTCCCGAATTATTCATAAATAAATTGTACTATAAATTAAAAATAAATTCGTAAAAAATAGTAATAGGCGGAATTGATTTTATAAAAGACATAAGTTAATATTCAAATATGATTTTATTGGATATAAAAAATTTAAATATAGCATTTAAGTCGCGGGAAAAGTATTATCAAGCATTATATAATGTAGATTTAGAACTTGAAGAAGGGAAAATGCTGGCAATAGTGGGGGAATCCGGCTGCGGAAAAACATTGACGGCAATGAGTATATTAAGGCTGTTAGCTCCGAATGCTAAAATTTTATCGGGCGAAATAATATATAAAGGGAAAAATCTGCTTTCATTAAGCGAAAAAGAAATGCAAAATATCCGCGGAAAAGAAATAGCGCTTGTACCTCAAGACCCTATGACTTCATTAAATCCGTTATATACAATAGGCTCTCAATTATTGGAGGTAATAGAAAAACATCAAAATTTAAGGGGCGGGGAAGCAAAGAAGCGCGCCGCAGAAGTTTTGGAGATGGTAAAAATTCCGAGTGCGAAAGAAAGATTAAAAGCGTATCCGCATGAGTTTTCCGGCGGAATGCGGCAGAGGGTAATTATTGCAATGGCAATAGCATGCCGTTCTAAAATTATAATAGCAGATGAGCCGACAACCGCGCTGGATGTTACGGTTCAGGCTCAAATAATAGATTTGCTGAAAGAAATACAATTAAATTTAGGAACGAGTTTTATATTTATATCGCATGATTTCGGCTTGGTGTATGAAGCTGCAGATACGGCTGCTGTTATGTATGCAGGTCATGTTGTGGAAAAATCAACGGCAAAAGAAATATTTATAAATCCGAAACATCCATATACAAAGGCGTTAATAAATGCGCTTCCGGATTTTAATACGGAAAAATTAAAAGCAATAGAAGGTCAGCCGCCTTCTATAAAAGATGAATTTGAAGGCTGTTCTTTTGAACCGAGATGTCCTCAATCGCTTGATATATGCCGTTTTAAACCGCCGTTAAATTTTAAATCCGATAATACTTGTACTGCTTGCTGGCTATATAAATAATTATAGAGTATAATGTGTTTATGAGTAACGACAAATTTAAACAAGCTTCGGTAAATCAAAAAAAACACGCAAAGTATAAATATTCTTTGTTAACGGTCGTTTTATTGATTTGTATTATAGAACTTGTTGTAAGTAATATTCAAAACATTTCCAAAAATATAAATTATACGGCAAAAATCAGGGGGCTTCAGGCTAAAAAGGCTGAAGAAGTTAATAAAAATAAACAATTAAAATCTGAAATAGAAAATTATAATTCTGATGTAATATTAGAATCAATCGCAAGAAATAACTTAAAAATGGCGGGGCAGGATGAAATATTAATTATAATGAATAATTCAAAAGATAACGCCCCTCAAGAAGTAGAAGTAACGAATAAAAATATATTTCATTTCGGGAATAAAAAAGAAAAAAATAAAGAGATATAAAAACCGCAAAGCCGCCAACTATGGCGGCTTCAAACTCTCTGTTAACTATTTGACCGAAACAAGCCTTAAATTAACGCCAATATCCGTATTTATTTGCCTGACGCTTGCAATAGCCATTGAACGGCGTTTCTTTGCACCTCTTAAGAAAAATTCTACGCCTTCGGATATGTTACTTGTTGGTATTAAATATTTATTTTGCATTTTATTTTTTCCTTTAACCCTTATGTATTTTTTATCGGAACTTTCGAAAAAAACTTTAATTTTTGCTTAAATTAGTTTACATTTTGTAAAGTATATTTTTTTATGATAAATATTTAATAAATATTCGGAAAAAATCAATGAATGAAATTAAAATAATAACTTCTGACGGTGTAAAAATTGCTGTCAATCATTACGAAAATAATAGCGAAAGCGTAATAATACTTGCTCCTGGGTGGTTTATGACAAAGGACAGTAAATCATTTAAAGAGATGAGTAAAGTGTTCAGCCAATATTGCAGCGTAATGGCTATGGATTTTCGCGGGCATGGCAAAAGCGGCGGATTTTATACATTTACAAGCAAAGAAGAAAATGATTTAAAATCGGTAATTGAATACGCGCAAAAAAAGTATAAAAAAATATATTTAATGGGATTTTCCTTAGGGGCGGCAGTGTCGTTAATAGTATGCTCCGAACTTGATGTTATAGAAAAATTAATAGTAGTAAGCGCGCCGACTTGTTTTGAAAAAATAGAAAATAAGATGTGGAAAAAGGAAGCGTGGATACCGACATTACAAAAGTGTGAATTAAAAAGGTGGTTCTCAATTCGGCCTTCAATCAAGGTAAGCTCAAAAGTAAAACCTATAGATATAGTAGAGAAAGTAAAATGCCCCACATTGTTTTTGGCGGGAGAAAAAGATCCCACGGTATGCAGCTGGCATACTCAAACTTTATTTACCAAAGCCGTATGTAAAAAGAAGTATGAACTTTTTGAAAACTGCTGCCATGCCGAAGATTTATTTATACAAAATCGAAAAAAATTCATTGAAATCTGTACTGAATGGCTTTTTCAATCCTAATTAACTTATATAATGTATAAAAATTTGATATACTAAATAAAAAGTAACTTTAGGGAGAATATATGAATAAGATTTTTGCGTTTGATATGGGAAAAGCCAGTATTGGCTACTGTGTAAGAGAAAATAATGAAATAAGAGAACTTGGTTCAATAATAATAGATAAAGACCATGCCACGGTTGCCGATAACAGAGCAAGAAGAAGGGTAATGAGAACTTTAAAATCTCATAAGGCAAGAGAAAAATGGTTTGATGAACTTTGGCAGAGCCATGGGCTTTGTATTTTAGATAAAAACGATGAAAAATTTAAAAGAGAATTTGCAAACAGAAATGATAATACAATTTATAATTCCACTCTGTTAAGAATTGCACTAATACAGGGCAGGAAACTTGAAGAATGGCAGATATATAAAGCATTACATAATGCGTTTCAACGCAGAGGTTATGACATAAATATTGCTTGGGCAAACGGAACGGACGATGAAAAAGAAAATGAAAAAGCCGTTAAAAAATATTGCTGTATAGATGGTGCAGATATTATAAATTCAGATGAATATAAATATCCTTGTTATTATGACGCTGTACTTTTAGGTTTATGGAATGAAAATAATCCTTATGAATTAAAAAGAGCAATAGGAATAGCGCCGACAAAAGTAAGAACAACAGGCAGAGTTGCACCAAGAGAACTTGTAGTAAAAGAATTGACAAAATTATGGGAGGAAACAAAAAAACAGCTTCCGCAATTGGAAAAAATATCCGTTGAAGAATTTTTATACGGTGATTACAGAGAAGCATACGGG
>CANPXC010000006.1 GCA_947585605.1 Candidatus Gastranaerophilales bacterium
CTATAACTCCGGTACCTTGTGAAGCCGGTTTTAACATTACACTGCCTGCTCCGCTGCGTCCTGTTATCGGATGAGGAATTGTTGTTTTGTATATAGGTACGTTTATTAAGTTCTTTCTTCCGTCTGCTACTGCTTTTTGTATTGCAATAATTACTTCTGCAGCTTTTGCACAGCCAACGCCTACTTGTCCGTTCTTATTTCCGACAACGACTATTGCTCTGAAACTTAATTTCTTACCGCCTTTTACAACTTTTGTTACTCTTCTGACCTGTATTACTTGTTCTTTCCATTCACTTTGTACAGGTTCTGTAGTCGTTTCTATCTTTCTTTTTTTAGACTTTGTTTTAGTTTCTTCCACGTTAATTGCCTTTCTTTAAGTTATTAATCCTAAAAAATAAAAAAACATAACATTAAAACTGACTTATTTTCTAAGCCTTATTATGTTATGGGTTTGGATTTTAATTTTCTGACATTATTTATATTATTATATAAATTTTATTTTTCAAGTGTTTTATAATTTCTTTTCAATTTTGAGATATTTTGAATCTTTCCAAGATAAATCAATATATTTAATTTCAAAATTAATTTTTTTGACTTCATTAAGTATTGCCGATATCGGTTTTATTCTTTCGTATAAATCAATATCTGTTTCCCCAAGTCTTACTTTTGCGCTCTCTAACTGTGCATAAGCGTCATGCGGAGTTCTTAAATCAATATACTCTACCTTTTCACCTGAATATTCCTGCAAAAGTTTGTATAATTTGTATAAATATTCTATTTTTTCTTTATCCCATTTTTTATAATCGTCGCCTTTTGTTCCGTAACTTAAAATCTTTACGCTGTCTGTTTTGTATTTAAAAGGTAAATATTCCCGCTCAATAAATTCTCCGCTGTGGGCCATTGCAGCTATTTCCGGAGCATTTTCAGAAGGCGCAATCGTTATTGCGGGAGTTACTTCTTCTAACATTACAACATATCTTGCCGGCAACCAAAATCTTCTTACATAAGCTCTTTTTACAGGAGTTAATTTCTCTATTTGTTCTGCCATCTTGGCAGGATTTATTTTGTATACGGGTTTATTTTCATTGGGAATTTTTTTCATTGCGTTAATTATTTTTTCGGAAGGAACAATATTATTTCCTAAAATTTCCAATGAGGCGCCTTTCGGATTTTTATATATGTCGCTGCTGATGTACCAATAATGTGTATTTCCAAGTCTGTATACGATATAAAACATGGATAAAATTATTAAAAAGCGCACTAACTTATATAATCTTCTTAATGCAATTTCGCCTCTGCGTGCTTTTCTTTTTAATTTTTGTTGTTTTATTCGTCTTTCAACCGTATAGTCATTTGACATTTATTTATTTAATCCTGCGTTATTCAGTATAAGTAATACCAAATTATCGTATGTAATTCCCATAGCTTTTGCCTGTGCCGGTAAATCACTAATATCTGTCATCCCGGGACTTGTATTTATTTCTAATAAATATGGTATATCTTCCTTCATCATAAAGTCAATTCTTGATACTCCGCGGCATCCTGCAGTTTTAAATGCTTCCACCGCCATTTGTTTAACACGATTTGTAACACTTTCAGGCATTCTTGCAGGTACTATAAAATCTGACATCCCGCTTGTGTATTTTGCTTCATAATCATACCATTCGGTTTTAGGACGTATTTCAAGTATTTCTGTTGCAAAAGGTTCGTTGTTTTTTTCTAAAACACCTACAGTTACAAAATATCCGTCTACAAATTCCTCGGCAAGTACGTCATCATTATATTTTATTGCTGTGTCATAAGCGGATTTCAATTCCTCTTTTGTATTGACTTTTGTCATTCCAAAACTTGAACCTTCGCTTACGGGCTTTGTAAATAACGGATATTTTAAATTTTGTGTCTTTTCGTATATGTCATCACCTTTTTGTATAAAAGCTGATTTTGCCATAATTATGTTTTTATTTGTTGATAATATTCTCTTTGTATATTCTTTATTCATTGTAATTGCACTGGACATTACACCGCAGCCCGTGTATTCTATTTTTAAAAGTTCCAGTATTCCTTGTATGCACCCGTCTTCTCCGTATTTACCGTGCAGTGCATTATATGCAACGGCTATTTCTTTTTCTTTTAATACATTTGCTATATTCTCATCAACAATTATTTTTTCAACATTTGTATATCCCAGTCTTTTTAATGCCTCATAAACATTATTGCCTGAACGCAGTGAAACTTCGCGTTCGCTGGATAATCCGCCGCATAAAACAGCTATCTTTGTATCATTTTGATATTTTCTTAATTCATTTTTTTCCATAGTTTTTCTTCTTCCGTCTCTTTATTTCCGATATATATAATTTCCGGATGCAGTTCTATTGTATATTTTTCTTTAACTTTTGTATACATTTTGTACATCAAACTTATAACATCAGATGATGTTGCATTGTTCTGATTTAAAATAAAATTGGCATGTTTATCAAAAACAACGGCTCCGCCCTCTTTTTGAGATTTCATATCACATAAATCAAGCAATCTTCCTGCTGAATCATTTTGCGGATTTTTAAAAATACTTCCCGCATTGCCTGTGCTTAATGACGGCTGCCTTAAACGTCTGAACTCAATATTCCTCGACATTATTTCGTTAATCTTTTCCGAGTTTTCCGGTATTAAATCAAATTTAACATCAATAACTATATAGTTTTTGTTTTGAATTACGGAATTCCGGTATGAAAAGTTCATTTCTTCTTTTGATAATTCGATAATAGTATTGTTTTCCTTGTCAAACACCCTTGCTGATTTAAATGTATCAGATATGGATTGGTTATGTGCCGAAGCATTCATACACACCATACCTCCGAAACTGCCCGGAAATCCTATTAAAAATTCAAATCCGCTTAGTGAACGATTGGCGCATTCTTTTGATATATACGGCCCTTTTGCCCCGCATTCAACGTACAATTCGTTTTGATTGAATGAAAAATTTTTTAAGTTTTTTGTAAATATTATTTTTTTATCTATGTCATTTGAACTAAATAATACATTGGAACAGCCGCCAAGAACTATATCATATTCATTTGATTTTAACAGTTCGATAAAATCCTCGACAGAATCGGGGAACGCAGCCTTCTTTATCCTTCCGCCAATCTTAAAGGTTGTATCATTTTTTATATCATAATTTTCAGCAATTTTAGTCAATATTACCGGCCTTTTCGTATTCTTTTTTTATTAATCCGCCAAGCTTAGTTATGGTTCCGGCACCTAATGTTATTACTATATCATTTTTCTTGAGAAGCGGATAAATCTTTTTTGCGCATTCTTCCATAGTACCTGAAATATAAACGGCATTTTTGTGATTTACTTCTTTACAGAATTTTTCGGAATTTATTCCTTCTATTTTATCTTCTCCTGCGCTGTATACGTCTGTTACAATCAGCGAATTGCAATTTTCAAAAGCATTTTTAAAGTCATTCCATAAGCTTTTAAATCGTGTATATCTGTGCGGCTGAAAAACGGCAACAATGTTTTTTGTTTTACCTGCTGCTTTTTGCGCTCCTTCTAATGTTGTTTTTATTTCGTGCGGATGATGTGCATAGTCGTCATATATAACAGTATTATTAAATTCGCAAACTTTTTGAAATCTTCTGCCCATACCGCTGAATTCTTCAAAATATTTTGTATACTCATTGGCGTTAATTTTTGCTGTTTTTAATGCGGCATATACAGCTAATGCATTATATACGTTGTGTTTCCCGGGAATTGACAGCTTTATATGAGCTTCTTTTTCACCTTTGAAAATAATATCAAATTCAGAGCAAAGTCCGTGGTATTCAATATTTTTAACGGTATAATCTCCGCAATTAAGTGAAAATGTAGTGTAATTATAATTCGGATACATTTTCATAAATTCTTGATTGCCTTTACAATCTAAATTTATAATTACATTTTGTTCGGGTTTATTTGAAATATATTTATTAAATGTTTTTGCAATATCCGAAAATCCGTTTTTATAGTAGTCTAAATGGTCTTCTTCCATATTGTTTATAACGGCAATATCAGTTGAATATTTTTGAATTGTGCCGTCTGATTCATCCAGCTCTGCGATAAAGTACTTATTACCATTAAATTGCGCATTAGTATTTATATCGGGAATTACGCCGCCTACGCAAAATGAAGGTTTTAAGCCTGCATTATACAATATATAAGAGCATAATCCGCTTGTTGTTGTCTTTCCGTGTGTTCCCGAGAAACCTATAAAATAAGAATTATTGCTTTCCGAGTATTCTTCCGAAATCATCTTAAGAATATCCGACCTGTGGCAAATACGTAAACCAAGTTCTTTTGCTCTCATCAATTCGGGATTATTGTCTTTTATGGCGCTGCTTGCAACAATTATCATATCATTACTGATTAAATCGGAATTGTGACCTATATTAATATTAATACCGATATTTTCAAGTAAATTTGTATATTTGCTTTCTTGTATGTCTGAACCTGAAACAGTTGCTCCTCTTTCCTTAAGGTACTTTGCAAGTCCGCTCATTCCTACTCCGCCGATTGCTATAAAATGAAATTTTTTATCCCTAATCTCCATGTGTTATTCTTCCAAAAATCTTTGACATGTCTATTTTATTATAAAATTATAAATAGTTGAATTATTCTTAAAATAATTGTACAATTAACTCAATTCAATATAATTAAGAGGTTAATATGAAATTACACGTACAAACATTATTTGTTGCCATAGGTCTTGGTATAAAAAGGAATTGGCATATATTTTTAGCTATTATTGCCGGAGTTATTTTCGGTAATTTTATTTTCGGCATTTGTAAAGGTGAAATGTCTGATTTATATACTTATAATTCTAAATTATACCACTTTATAAGTATTTTAAATATTGTGGGACAAGCTTTCCTTAGAATAATACAAATGGTTGTTATTCCCCTTGTTTGCTCTGCCATAGTTGTTGGTATATCAAGTATTGGCGACAGTAAACAAATAGGTAAATTCGGTAAAAAAATGCTGCTGTACTATGGTATTATTACTGTACTGGCAGTTATAATCGGTGCTGTTTTGGTATTGATTATTAAACCGGGTATCGGAGTTCAATCAATTATTAGTGCTACCGCTAATGTTGATTTACAAACCGTTGTTGATAATGCATTTAAAGAACAACAAGGAAATATAGGTAATTTGTTCTTAAGTATGATTCCTCAAAATCCTTTGGAATCGCTTGCAAAAGGTGATATGATTCCTATTATTTTCTTTGCTCTTATATTCTCGTTAGCACTTGCTAAAGTCGGCGAAATAAACAGACCTATTGTTTCTTTCTTTGAATCTATATTCGCGGCTACAATGAAAGTTACAGACTGGATTATGGTTTTTGCAGCTCCGGGTATTTTTTCATTGACTGCTTGTGTGGTTGCTACTCACGGATTAGTTATATTTAATACTATTTCAAAGTTCTTTGCGGTTGTTCTTATAGGCTTTTGCATTCAGTTCTTTGTTATTTATCCTTTAATATTAAAAGTATTCAGTAAAGTTCCGATAGGTAATTTCTACACGGCTATTATTGAAGCTTTGTTAGTAGCTTTCGGTACCGCAAGCAGCAGTGCTACATTACCTTTAACTATTGCTTGCTGTGAAAAACGCGGAATATCTCACAAGGTATGCAGCTTCGTTCTTCCGCTGGGTGCTACTTTGAATATGGATGGAACTGCCCTGTTCCAGACTGTTGCAGTTATATTCCTGACACAAGCATACAATGTTTCTCTCGATCCGATGCAGATAGTAATGATTATGGTTCTTGCTATAATAGCTTCAAGTACTTGTGCAGGTATCCCCGGTGCGGGTCTTATTACAATTGCTTTGGTTCTGAACGGTTTAGGCTTGAAACAAGACCAGCTTGTTGAAGGTTTTGCATTCTTGTTTGCTATTGACAGAATTATTGATATGATTAGAACAACTGTTAACGTTGCAAGTGACGCTGTCGTTACAGCTGTTATTGCAGATAATGAAAATGAAATTAATTATGACTTATTAAATAATACTGATGAATATAAAGAAATTATTTAATTAATTAATAATTTTAGTCAAAAAAAACGCTCCCAAACGGGAGCTTTTTTATTATACATATTTTAACTAATCTACCAAAATTTGTTGAATTTCAACATTTGGTTTTCCCAATACTCTCACTAATTCTAATACAGACGCTTTCATCTGGCATTTTTGTGATGTACCGTTAAAAAAGTCTGTATAGAAACATCCTTCGCAAACGCAGCCTCTTTTATAGCATTCTAACGCGGTGTTAGTCCACCTTCTGACTGCAATCGATCTACCCATATCTCTGCTTCTAAGCACTAGAAATTCCTCCTTGAATTAATCCCCAAATGATTTTGTAATGTATTTTTCTTTAGCATGTACATTCCTTAATCATATTATTATTATATCCTTTTAGTTTTCTATTTCAAGAATTTTTATTCAATTATTACGTTATGATACAATTCTTAATAATATATACATTCGTATGGTACATGTATTTGTTGTATATATCCGCATAAAAAAAGCAGGATTTAATTCCTGCCTTATCTGTAGCTTATTGTTTGGAACTTCTTCATTAATCCGGTTTTTATATTAGAAATTTCCTTATCTATTATTTCATCAGTAAGAGTTGCTTCTTCATCCTGAAGCGTAATTCTGTATGCAAGGCTCTTATAGCCTTCTTGAATATGCTCGCCTTCATATATATCAAATAAATTTGCACCCTTAACTATTTTACTGTCAGCACATTTCTTAAATGCCAGCATTATTTCCTCGTTTGTTACATTCTTTTCTATAGAGAATGATATATCTCTTTGAACTTCAGGAAATTGTGCAAGCGGTTTGAATTTTGCAGTTTTATTATTAGCGGCTTGAAGTAATTTACCAAGATTTATTTCAAACAAAAATATATCTTGATTAATTTTCAGTTTATCTTTAAATATAGGATAAATTTCACCAAAATATCCGATTATCTCGGGTGTCTTTCCTAAAAGTTTGACTTTCGCGCTTCTTCCCGGGTGTAAGTAGCTGCAATCGTCTGCGGGTGATAATTTTACCCTCGATGATATGTTTAGAAGTTCAAATAAACTTTCCAATATGCCTTTTACAAAATAGAAATCAGTTTTATTTTGTTTCTTCCACAAGTTTTGATTAGTATCACCCGTTATTACACCCGATAGTGTCAAATTTTCTTCAACACCGCTGTCTGTTTGCGTTGCAGGTGATTTTATAAAATATGTTTTTCCTATTTCATAAAGCCAAACATTTTTTTGACCGTTATCAAAATTTGATTTTAAAGTTGAAAGTATGTTAGCAATTAATGTTTGTCTGAGCATTGTATGCTCATCCGACTGCGGATTTTGTACAAATACCGCCTGTTCTTTGTTATAGGTCAAGCCGAATTGATTTAATAACGGTTCACCAATTAATGATGAAGTCATGGCTTCATTAAAACCGCAGCCTAAAAACAAATCATTAATTTTTTTCAACAGTTTTGCTTCATTTGATATTTCAGGTGAACACGTCTTATTGGGAAGTTTAGGTTCAATTTTATTATAGCCGTATATTCTTGCTATTTCTTCTATTAAATCAACTTCTTGTTTAACATCGTTAATTCTGAAAGAAGGTATTTTAAATTTAGCAGCGGCAGGATTTTTTCCCACTAATTTAAACCCTAAATTTTCAAGAATATTTATACATGTTTCAGCGTCAATATCACTGCCAAGAATACGTTTTACTTGAGCATATCTTAAAGTAATTTCTTCATCCGGCAGTTTATTATTTCCTGTTTCCGCAATACCGTCAACTTTTGCGTCAGCATATTTTATGAGTAATTCTATTGCCCGAAGAAGTGCAGGTTTTGTTGCTTCGATGTCAACTCCTCTTTCAAATCTTGCGCAAGCTTCGCTTCTGTAGCCGATACTTCTTGAATTTTTTCTGTTTGTATGAGGGGTAAAATATGCAGATTCAAGAACTATATTTTTTGTATTGTCGTCAATCTCTGAATTTTCGCCGCCGAATACTCCTGCAATACATACGCCCTTTTCTTTTGTAGCGCATAAAACAGAATCATTATTAAGAGTTCTTTCAACACCGTCAAGGGTTGTAAGTTTTTCACCTTCTTTTGCTCTTCTTACGCATATATAACCGTTTAATTTGTCTTTGTCGAAGGCATGCAGAGGCTGACCGTATTCGAGTAATACGTAATTTGTTATATCTACTACATTATTGATTGAACGTATTCCCGATACTTCAAGTCTTCGTTTCATCCAAAGCGGTGACGGCTTTATTTTTACATCATTTAAAATCCCTGCGGAATAATAACAGCAAGTATCTTTATCTATAATTTCCACTTTAAACTTGTCTGTTGCTGGATAATTAGCATTATCATTTTTTGCTATATTTAATTTTTTGTTAAATAGTGAAGCAATCTCTCTTGCAACGCCGATAACAGACATTTCATCCCCTCTGTTTGGCGTCGGAGATACATCTATAACCGTATCTTCTTTTATATTTAACAAATCTTCCAGTTTTGTTCCTAATTTTATATCGTCATAAATCCTGTTAAGTATTAATATTCCGTCTTCATCCTGCATTTTTTCAAGTCCGAGTTCATCTTGAGAACATAACATTCCTTGAGATACAACTCCTCTGATAACAGCAGGAGTAAGCTCATACGCCTCGCCCGTTTTCCTTGAAAGCACGATTGAGCCTACTGAAGCATAAGGAATTATCTGACCCTCTTTTATATTTTGAGCGCCGCATACAACCGTTTTTACTTCTGTTCCTAAATCTACATCCACTAAATGCAGCTTATCTGCGTTCGGGTGCTGTTTTATTTCTTTAATTTGTGCTGTTATTATATTTGTAAACTTTGCACCTTCTTTAATAACTTCTTCAACCTCTAAACCGCTCATTGTAAGCTCATGTACAATTTGTTCCACGGTTAAATCACTGATATCTACAAATTCATTCAACCATTCTAATGATATTTTCATTTTAAATCCCTCTTTAATATATAGTTTTATTCTATTATAAAGATATTTTAATGTCATCAGAAGATTTTCGCTTGTAAAATCTTACTTCTTTAATGCCCTTTATAGGTTTATTTGTTTTGATTGTAATTGTTTTAATTGACTTATTTAAAAGCCATGAGGGAAAATTATCCGTGGGTATTAATATATTAGCACCAATTTTGGTATCACATTGTATTTGTGATTTTGAATTATTTATTTCTATTGAATAATGCCTATTTTTATGGGGATTTTCCGCTGAAATGTAAATTAAATCAGTTTCATCTCCGTTTATCGGTGAATTAAATATTATTTCCAGTTCATTATCGCTTATTTTATTCAGCGTAAATTCTTTTTTTATTTCGTATACCGGGAGTGTATTAATTGAGTTTGCCCATACTTCAGGCAGATATTTTAAATCATACTTCCCGAGAATTTTATCCATTTTCACTAAATCATCTTCTGAATATTTAGCGTTCTTTGATTTTATTAAGTATGAAATGTTGTAATCGTTCTTAAATTCGTATTCTCCGGACAAAATTAAATATCTGTATATCGGATTTATTCTTATTGACGGTTTTATATTATCCGTAAAGCTTGAAAAATCGACATTTATTATTACAATTTCAGGTTTATTTTTTATTATTTTTTCAAGCATTTTTAATGATTGATTTGTCGATATCATATTATAAAAAGAAGTAAACATAATCGGAATTCTCTTATTTAGATACATATAGAGCATTCCGTTATTTGTTAAATCAAGAATGGTATCATCTTTTTTTTCATTTTCATCAACAAATTTTTTAATTTCCTCTTTTTGTTTTTTTTCTAAATACGGAATTTTAATATTACCGACGTTTTCCAGGCTTGTTTTATTCATATTTTCATTAAAACTATACTTATATACGGGTTTAAATATCAGAAAATTAATAAAAGTATAAATTATTATTGCTATCATGATAATTTGAAAAATAAATTTTATTATATTATCTGTGCTTTTAGGGAATTTTAAGCAAATGTAATACGGAATAACAACTGCAATATTTGATAAGGATATTTGTGAAATTCTTGAATACAGTTCTCCGTCTATTCTTCCTAAAGTATAATTAAGTGAAATCAGCGGTATCAGCGAGAAAAATGCGTAAAATAATATTCTTTTTGTTTTGTTTGTATCCGTAGTATAAGTATTGTTTGAATTAACTTCATCTGCAGACTTTTTCAGGTTATCCCCGTTAAAAACTTCATTTATAAGCTCCAAAATAAAAAATGGAACTGCTATTATGCTGAAAAGATTAATAAATACGGTTGTTAATGCGCCCAAATTCAGATTATATTGAGGAAAACAGTTCCCAAATGCGTATATGTTGCCGGCTATGTAATCTTTTGAAAAATCAATATAATTTTTAATAAATTGAAGATTTTTTATTATAATAATAAAAATAATACCAGCAATAGTAAGTAATTTAACTGCTTTGAACTTATTGTCTGATTTAATCAGCTTAAATAAGATATAACAAAATGCCGGAAATGCAGCTATCAGCTGAAAAGTTCCCATTGTAGTCCAGGTCGTAATAAATATATATGAAATTAATATGTATAAAATAAGCCATAAAAAAGGTTTAGATAATATTTTATCTTTTAAAAAAAGTATGTAGCTTGAAAAAAAGATTAATGACATATGAGCTTCAAGCATAAATACTAATGAAGCGAAAATATAACAGCTTGAAAATACATATAAAGCCATAACGGATGAAGCCAAATACAGTAAATTACTAAAAAGTCTTTCGCCAAGTGTGAATGAATAAACCGTTAATTCATTAAAGAAAAATTTTCCAATAAAGCCGGGGATAATATCGTAATATCCATGAACAAGCGCAATATCTTTGTAATACTGCAAATTAAACTTATTATGCATAAAAAATGCCGCAAATCTTTCTCCGTAGTGATGATCATCCAACGGAGCATATTCAACATTATACGGCTGCAGAAAAATTAACAGTAATATCGGAGCTATTGCCCAAGGAGAAAATGATTTCCCTTTCCTTTTGTATATGTCAAAGGCGGATATTGCCATTAAAATCAAGATTAATAAAACTAATTTTGGGTATATTTTGCCGTCGAACGGATGGAGAAAAACATATCCAATCAGCATTACGTATTGGTACTTATATAATATTTTCTGAAAAGGCAGGGATATTGGTTTTACATTTAATAAAAAGTTCCTAATCTTTTCTGATTTTTCTTTTGAAAAAATCAAAGATATTTTGTTAATCAGAGCATTTATTATCGGGAAAAGAGTGAAAAACAGCAGTAAATATAAAAAATAGAGTAAGATATCAAAAAATTTATTATAATTTAAAAAAATTGAAGTTCCGCAATATAGGTCGGGTAAATTTGTGTAAAAAGTATATTCGGATAAATTATAATGGAGTAAAATGCAAATAAATAGTGCTGCAAGCATTGTTAAAAGTATACTTATAATATTATAATTTTTATAAATATGCATTATTATTATCCCTAACGATTTTAGTATACACAGTTGTTAAGTTTTTTACAAATTTTGGCTAAAAAGATAAAATTATATTATGAATAAAAATTTTACATCAAAACTGATATTGGTCATTGTGCTGTTCTTTATAACGGCATTAATGTATGTGCTGTCATTAAATTATATTGATGACAAGGCTAATGATTTTTGTACAAAAATTATAACAAATGTTTTTAATAAAAAATCATCGGATAATGTCGTAATTGTTGCAATAGACAGTAAATCAACCGATAAAATCAAGTGGCCATGGCAGCGGGATTTATTTTCGGATATTTTTGATTATTTAGAATATTATGCCGGCGCTAAAGCAATAATTTTTCATAATTTAGTTTTGTATCCCGACTCATATTATCCGCAAAAGGATTTAATTTTCTATAATCACATAGCAAAAAATAAAAGACTTATAAACAGCTATATATTGGTAAATTCAGCATTCGCGGGTGATGTTCTGCCGGGAGAATTTTTAAAAGAATTTGATAAAAAAAATAATTTAAATATAATCGACAAAAGGCATAACAGTATTATTATTCCATATAAGGCAGTCATAAATTTACCAAAAGACTATCTGTTAAATGTAAACAATCTCGCCTCTTCTATTTTATCGGAGGATAAAGACGAAATATTAAGAAACTATATGCCGGTTGTTTTTTTGAACGATAAAATATACCCTTCAATAGCTCTCAGTGCATATTCTATGTATACGGGAATAAAAGATTTTGTGCTTTATGATGATTACTTATGTTCCTCAGATAATTGCAAAACCCTTAAAATTCCGATTAAAACACTCCAGACAAGAGATAGTCTCGGTAATACGATTGAAGGACTATACACAAAAATTGATTGGTATAAACCTCAGAGCGATTATTACATGCATAAAACATATTCCGCCATTGATGTTTTAGTTTCATATTATGATGTAAAACGAGGAAGTGTGCCTAAAATACCTTTTGAAGCCTTTAAAGATAAAATAGTCATTATTGGGCTTAATGCTGATAAAAGCGTTTGGGAACAGTTGAGCGAAACTCCGGTTATGTATAAACAAGCAGATATTGATGTACATGCTTCATTTATAAGCAATATGCTCGCTAATTCATTTCAAAAAAATTCTCAGTTTGACGCTACTTTAATTATTACTGTTATATTTTCCATGTTTGTTATATTGGGATTTAGACGGTTTAAATATAATATGATTTTAGCAACTTCTCTTTCCGTATTATATTTTTCCTATTATTTAGTTCAATACAAATTAAAAATTATAATACCGCCCGTTACTCCAATTATAACGATTTATTTATCGGCGTTAATGAAGCAATTGTATTCATTAATTACAATTGACAAAACGGTTGATATGATTAAGCGGGCAATGGGCAAATATGTTTCTAAAGATGTAATGAAAAGTGTTTTATCAAATTTAGATAAATTAAAAGTCGGCGGTTCAAGAGCTGTTGTTACAATCTTGTTCGTTGATATAAGAAATTTCACGGGGATATCCGAAAATCTTTCTCCGCAAGATGTTACAATTGTACTTAATGAATATTTTTCTACGATTGAACCGATAATAGCAAAATATCACGGAATTATTAATAAATATATGGGTGATGGTGTTCTTGCCATATTCGGTGAACCGATAAAGCAAGAAAATCATGCAATAAATGCCGTTAAATGCGCTATGGATATTATGGAAGCAGTAAAACTTTTAAGAAGCAAATTTATTATGGAGGATAAGCCTAAAATAGAAATAGGAATAGGTATTAATACGGGTGAAGTGTTTGCGGGTAATATCGGTACGGATGAAAGGCTTGAATATACCGTAATTGGTGATAATGTTAACCTTGCATACAGAATTGAGTCTTACAACAGACTTTTAAAAACATCATTTTTAATAAGTCAATATACATACGATTATGTTAAAGACTATGTTGATTGTGTTAAACTCAGTCAGGTCGATATTAAAGGTAAATCTAAACCGATAGATATTTATGAAGTTTTAAATATAAAATAAAATATGAGTGAAAATATATTAACTAAAGAAGAATTAGAGCATATTAAGCGCGCAATTGACGTCGAAGAAAAATATAAATACATTAATATTCACGGCCGTGAGTGCGTTTTTTCGGATTTCATTTTAAATAATTTAAGAGTTATTTATAAAAAGTCAAAAAAAAATGTTAAGTGGCTTCCTATTATTGAGGCTTTTGAACATTATCCAATGGAAAATCCGCTTCAACGTAAGAAATCAGTTATAAGATTTATAAATCTCTTAAAAGAAGATTTAACAAAAACTGATAAAAACAACAATAATAAGCAGTTTAATAAAGATATTTATAATTCCGATGTTATTATGCTTAAAGGCGTCGGCCCAAAATTCGGATATCTGCTTAATAAACTCGGTATTTTCACCGTATTTGATTTAATCAGCTATTACCCTAAAAAATATTTGGATTACTCATCAAGATGTACAATATCATCTTTAAAAGAAGGTATATCGGTTACTGTTTACGGGGTTATATCATCTCTTAAAACGTTTACCACAAACAAAAATTTAACAATAATAAAAGTCGGTATTTCTGATTCCACAGGAACTATTGAATTAAACTATTTTTATAATAAACTCAACCGCTATTCAATAGAACGGTATAAATCTCAATTCCCTAAAGGTTCACCAATTATGGTGTCAGGTGTTGTGAAAAAAGATAATTATACCGGTAAATACACAATTGATAAACCACAGCACCAATTGGTAAGCGGTGATAATTTCGATAATGATAATTTAAACATGGGGAGAATTGTTCCCGTTTATCCGCTTGTTGAAAATCTTAATATTAAAGCTCTGCGTAAGGCCGTAAAAAATGCCGTAGATGAATATTCACATATGATTGAAAATATTTTACCGGATGAAATCATAAAAAAATACAATATGCCAGAGAAAAGAGAAGCAATAAAAACTATTCACTTTCCCTCAAATGAAGATGATTTGGAAGCTGCAAGATTTTCATTAATTTATGAAGAATTATTTTTGCTTCAGGTTAAATTATTCTTTTTGAAAGAGCGAAAAAAACATACATATAAAACTGTTTCGCTTGAAATAAAAAATGACGGACTTGTAAATAAATTCATAAAAAGTCTGCCTTTTGAACTGACCTCTGCGCAAAAACACGCAATCAATGAGATACTGAACGACATTAATAAAAATGAGCCTATGCAAAGGCTTCTTCAAGGAGATGTCGGAAGCGGAAAAACAGTTGTTGCGTGCATTATGCTTCTTGCCGCTATCGAAAATAATTTTCAAACGGCAATAATGGCTCCGACTGAAATTTTAGCACAGCAGCATTTCAATAATTTTGTTAAATGGCTGACCCCTTTTGGTATAAATGTTGCACTATTTACTTCTTCTAATTCTAAAAAGCTGAAAACTCAGCTGGAACGCGATTTAAGAAACGGTCAAATTAATATTGCAATCGGTACTCATTCATTAATTCAAGATAATATTGAATTTAAAAATCTTGGGGCAATTGTTATTGATGAACAGCACCGATTTGGCGTTAAGCAGAGAAATATATTAAAAAACAAAGCGGATATACCGCAAATGCTTACAATGACAGCAACACCAATTCCGAGAAGCCTTGCTTTAACCGTTCATGGAGATTTGGATTTAACGGTTATTGACGAATTACCGAAGGGAAGAAAACCCGTAAAAACTGCCTTATTGAAGCTTTCGCAAAGAAAACAGGCTCTTGATTTAATTAAAAATGAAGTGAAAAAAGGACATCAGGCTTATATTGTATTTCCGTTAATTGAAGAATCCGAAACATTATCCGCAAAAGCGGCAACAAAAGAAGCTAAAGAACTGCAGGAAGGATATTTCTCTGATTTAAAAGTCGGATTGCTCCACGGAAAAATGAAAACTGACGAAAAAGACAAAATAATGTCGGATTTTAAAAATAAAATGTATGATGTACTTGTTGCCACTACGGTTGTTGAAGTAGGTGTCGATGTTCCTAATGCAACAGTTATTGTTATAGAAAATGCCGAACGTTTCGGTTTATCCCAATTACACCAGTTAAGAGGCAGAGTCGGAAGAAATTCACTTCAATCATATTGCATTCTTGTTTCTTCAACAAGAAATGAAGATACTCTGCACCGCCTGAATGTACTTGTACAAACAAATGACGGCTTTGTTATTGCGGAAAAAGATTTGGAAATAAGAGGTCCGGGTGAATTTTTAGGAGTTCGGCAAAGCGGTTTAGTCGAACTAAGACTTGCCGATTTGACAAGGGATTTACCTATTTTGGAAAAAGCCAGAGAGGACGCAAAAGAGTATCTCTGCTCTCATAATACGGATGAATTGCCAAAATCACTTTTGGATTATATAAAAAATCAATTGCCGAGTTCATCTGAGCTTACGAACTAAGTTTTTACATACACGTACAAAGTCCAATCCCCCGAAGTCGTTATGCTGTCAAGTTTTAATTCTTTTTTAAACGCATACAGTAAATTGTTTTTTAAACTTGAAAATACTAAAAATATAAAAGGGGTACGTTCATATACGCTGTCATCAGCTGTTATTCGTTTAATATCTTCGTTAGATAAGAAGGATACATTTTTTAGAATTATAATTCCTACTCTGTCCCCTTTTTTCATTTGTTTTATGTATTTATCATTTACATATTTAATTATTTTTTTATTGGGAATTTCATCAAAATAATCTTTGTATATGGTCTTTCCTTGTGAAATAACAATATGATAATCGTTATTATTAAATAATACATTGTTGAAATTATATTTGTTTATAGAGTCAAATTTATATGTGTCATTTTCATTAAAGTATCTTTTAAACTTTTCTAAATCATAATATGTCAAAATTACGGTGTCGTTATGAGTTAATCTTGAATGTTTAATTAATTCAGTGACTGCCCTGTGACCTTCAGGCCTTGTTCTTCGCTGAACCGCAGTGTCAGAATTATAAATGTAAAACAAATTGAGTAAAATAAGTACGGCAATTAAAATATTTTTTAAATTTTTCTTTTGAATACTTTCAATGCCTGAAATTACGGCTAATATCAAAATAGGATAAATTTCTGTTGTATATTTTGTTATTAAAATAATTTTACCGGCTAATGCAAAAAAAATCAAAACTGCAAAAAATCCCAAACAAGCACACATCATATAATTTAAAATTTTGTTCTTATTAAAAAAGGATTTAATCAATGCCGCAATACAGATTATAGCCGGAATTACAGCGAAAATAATAAATGATATGTTTATTTTTTCGTGTGAATATATATATGTAAGGAAGCTTTCAGGTGTGTTAATAATATTGGTTTGAATTGGTGAAAAATAATCTACAAATACGCATAAAATTTTTGTATACGAAAAATCAGACCAAAATTGTGATAAATTTTTTGAAAACGCTATTGATATTAAAAACGGCGATAAAATTAGCATTACCAATAAAAAAGGAAAAATATATTCAATAAATTTATAAATCGGTAATATTTTATCTTTGCACTGATTATTGTACCTGTACAAATAGGTTAAAAGTGAAATAATAATAAAAAATGAGAATATAATTCCAAGTGTATGAAGCGCGCATAAAATAAAATTATAAAATAGAAACAGTATAAAATTACCTTTTGAAGGATTTCTTACAGACCGTACAAAATATAAAGCAATTGCAGCGGATACTAAAAAAATTATGCTGTACAATCTTACTTCCTGAGCAAAATATATTAAAAACGAGCTGACGGCAGTAAATAATGCACAGAGTAATCCCGTATTTTTATTATTAAATAACTCTTTTCCCAACAGATACATTAAAGGTATTGAAGCGACTGAAGGTAAGACAGATGACCATCTTAAAGATAAATCCGTATCGGGAAATATTAAAAGCCATAATTTAAGATAAATATAATACAATGGCATGTGGCAATTTCTGAAAACTAATGTAAGAAATTCCGAAAGATTATTTTTTGCTGCGGTATACCAGGAAACATATTCATCAAACCACAAACCTTCCGGTTTATCCAAAAGCCAAATCCTAAAAAATAGTCCGGCTAAAATAATTATAAATAGTTTTAATAAGGTTTTGTTTTTCATAAAATTTTTACATGCTATTATTATAATAAAATATTAACACATAATAAACATAAAAGTATGAAACTGATAATTCAAATACCTTGTTATAACGAAGAAGTAGCACTGCCGGTCACACTATCTCAGCTTCCTGAACATATTGACGGTATTGATGAAATTGAAATATTGATTTCAGATGACGGAAGTACGGACAGAACTGTTGAAATAGCAAAATCATACGGTGTTCATCACATAGAAACAACCACACACCACAGAGGGCTTGCAAAAACATTTATGGCGGGTATTCAAAGAGCAATAGCGGAAGGTGCTGATATAATTGTAAATACTGACGCCGACAATCAGTACAATGCTGAAGATATAGAAAAACTTGTCCGCCCGATAATTGATAAAAAAGCTGATATTGTAATAGGCGCGCGTCCTATAAAACAAATAAAAGAGTTTTCAAAGCTTAAAAAGTTTCTTCAATTTGCCGGTTCAAAAATTGTCAGATTGCTAAGTTCAACTGCAACGGAAGATGCACCAAGCGGTTTTAGAGCATTTTCCCGTGACGCTGCTCTTTCAATTAATGTTTTTGACAACTATACATATACAATAGAAACCGTTATTCAGTCGAAAACTAAGGGGCTTCATATTATTTCGGTTCCGATAAGAGTTAATTCATCATACAGAAAATCAAGACTTGTTAAAAATATCTTTTCATATATAAGAAAAAATTCATTTACAATTTTAAGAATGTTTATTATTTACCGTCCTTTCAGATTTTTTGCTCTAATCGGCGGTGTAATATTCCTTTTCGGTATGGTTTTGATTGTCAGATTTTTATTATATTACTTTTTTGGCTCGGGAAACGGGCATATTCAATCATTAATTATATCATCAATACTTTTAATTACAGGATTTCAGACATTTATATTCGGAGTGTTAGCAGACTTGCTTGCTATTAACAGGAAATTAATTGAAGATGTACAAGTCCGCACAAAGAAACTTGAAAATAAATAGCCTCTCGTTATAGATAGAAGGCTAACATAACTTTTTAATAATTTGAATAATAATTTCTATATGAGAATTATTATTTTATTGTTAATACTAATTACCTCCGATATATATTGTCTTGCCTCAGAAGTGACTGATTATATAGAATCCTTCACTGATTGCTGTGAAAATGAAAGTTATAAGGCTTTTTCAAAAGTCATTAAAGGTACGGCAAGCATTTCAGATATAGAAAAACAATTTATTATTGACCGAGAGATATCAAATGAACTTAATTCTCCTTTTATTTATACTGATTTAGAGCAGTGTGTTAAAATTGCGCTTGAAGATAACTATGATATAAAAATACAAAATCAGTATAAAAGGCAGTACTACTGGTTATACAGAAACGCACAATTTCAATTATTGCCCGATATTTATTATAATTTTGATATATCGAACTTGGAAGGTCAATATTTAGTCGGCGGGATTGTCGCAACAACAACGCATGAAGTTCCCATTCAAAGCCTTGCTATTTTGCAATGGTCTACAATCAATCAGGGAAAGTATTTCTTTCTTGTCGCGCAAAGTAAAAATCTGTTTAAAGCATACAGAGCAAATTTGGAATTTACAAAAGAACAAAAAATCAGAGATACCGTTCTTGCTTACTACGATACTTTAGAAAAAAAGATGGAGATTGAAGTCCAAAAAGTTAACTTATACGACAGGCTTGAACAATTAAAATACACCGAAGGAAGATATGAAGCAGGAATAGGAACACTATATGACGTAAAAAGAGCGCAGGCGGAACTGGCAGGCGCACAGCAAGATTACACCGAAACATTAAATTCTTTGAGATTAAGGCAAGCTGCGCTGGCTAATGTATTGGGGCTTGATATCCTTGACGCCGTGTATCCGTTCGAAATTACCGTTGATCAAAGGGTATTAGTAAATCCTGATGCGGATATAGAATACTTGTATAAACAGGCACTCGACGCAAGAGAAGATATTAAGGCAAAACGCTCCGAGATTGAAGCATATAAAGCGCAAAGAAGTTCAAACTACACGGATATTATACCTGAAATAACTCTTTCTTATCAAAACGGGCTTGTGGGAACAAAACGTGCGGGCATGAACCAACACAACAGTATTACTCTTGATTTAAGAGCGCATGTCGGTAAAAATTTACTAATGGGAACTATAACACAAATTAAATCCGATACGGCTCTTGTAAAAGCTAAAAAACTCGAGCTGATTAATTTACAGAGAGAAGTTAAAGAAAATATTTTATCTTCTTACTATGACTCATTAAATGCACTTAAAAAGGTGGAAGCTTCAAAAGTTGAAACAGAAGCTGCAAATTTAAGCCTTGATTTATCGTTGACAAATATGAAGGCAGGAGAGGCAACTTTTATTGATGTTATTGCCTCTCAAAATTTAAAAGTACAATCTAATATAAATTTGATTAAAAATATGATAGAATACAATAAAGCTCAAACAAATCTTTTGTTTGAAATCGGGATTTTAAGCCCCAAAAATGTTTTGAGGGACTATAAACCTAAATTTTACTAATATTATTATGTTTATTTCTTATAGTTTATCGGAGTGCGGGTAAATGTTTAATTTTTTAAAAAGATTATTTATTAAATACAACTCAACAATGGAGAAAGAAATATATGAACAGCCTAAAATAATTGAAGAATTATTAAAAAAATATTTGTTAAAAGATAATGACATTAATATTGATATACCGGATAACATAAAAAAAATTGCATTGATAGCAAGCGGTTCATCTTATCATAGTGCGACAATTGCCGCAAATTATTTAAGAGATAATGTTCATTGCTATGCTCAATCATATTATGCAAGCGAATTTTCTCTTGTTGAAAATATTGATGTTGATAACGATACATTATATATTTTTATTTCACAATCGGGTGAAACTGCAGATACAAATAAAGCGCTAGATATAGTAAAAATTAAAACCGATAAAACACTTGCAATAACAAATACAAAAAATTCCACATTATACAATAATGTAAAATACAAAGTTTTAACTAATGCAGGTGCAGAAAAAGCTATTGCTTCAACAAAGGCAATGTCAGCTCAAATGTTTTGCCTCTTCTTAATTGCTGCAAAAATAATGAAAACAAGAGGTATTCCTGTAGGCAGTCTTGTTGAAGAACTACAAAAAATTCCTGCGGTTATTAAATCAACATTGGAAAAAAGAAAATTAATAAATAATTTTTCAAAAAAGTTAAGCAACTACGAAAATGCAGCCATACTTGCTTCCGGAATGTTTTATCCTCTTGCAAAAGAAGGTGCATTAAAAATAAAAGAAACCTCTTATATTAATACAACGGCATATCCTACAGGCGAATTTTTGCACGGACATATTGCTATTTTAAATAAAAAATGTGCAGTTATAGCTCTTGTTAATAACAATAATGTTGATTTCACTTTAAAAATTTTAGAAAAAATTAAAAACAATTATTCAACGGATTCCTTTATAATTTCCGCTTTTAATATCAACGTTAAAAAGCAAAAAGATATTATATGTTTAGAAAGCTATAATGACATTGAATTTTTATTTTCCGCATTAATTATTGAACAAATGCTGGCCTATGAAACTGCTGTTTTATTAGGTAGAAATGTAGATAAGCCGAGCGGATTATCCAAAATTGTTAAATAAATGTTTATAATTGTAAATATAATTTAAAAACATTGCAATTTATTTCTTTCATTTGTTTTAAATTTTTTGGGTAAATATGCAAATAAGTTTTTTTAACAAAATTAATACGTACAATAATATATTTAAACGTAATCAAGAGTATCCGATTAACAACAGATACCCGAATTTAGCACCATTGCCGAAAGATACTGTTTCTTTTACAGGTTCGGCAGAGCTTATTTCTGAATACATGGCTTATGCCCCTTCCGGTAATTTGTGCAAAAAATTAGAGGATGCGGCAATTCCTGCGCAAAAATATTTGGAATTTATTCTGGATAAATATTTAAATCCCATAACAAAAGATGACGGAAATAAAAAAACAAACAGCATGCCTGTATTAGCACATCCTACCAGAGTAAAAAGCGCACTCAGTATTAAAGAAAAAGTAGTAAGCAAATTCACAAAAAGCTATGATGAATATAATTCTAAAGTCAGAGATGCAGTTTTAAAGGAGTTATTTAAATTTTTTAAAATAAATCCTGCGCATTCAAAAGAAGATGTAATAAAGACAGTTAATGAATATTTAACGCCGCAAAATACCTATTTAACTTTTAAAAATCCAAAAAATGTAATTAGTGATATAGTATCTGTTACAAAAAATTTAAATTTATTAAACTACGATGATTATTCAAAAGAAGCGGTGGAGAAAAAGCTGAATGCTATAGAAACAATCATTTCATCTATTTATCCCATACCCATATTACCAAATCCTTCAACATCGGAAGGAATAAAGTTTTTTGCAAATGACATAGTCGGAGGCAGAATTATTTTAAATAAAACAGACAAAAAAAACACTGCAAAGGTTATTAGTGCATTAAAGTCTGCAGTCAAAGACGGCTATTTAAATATTACATCAATAGAAAATAACATTCCCGATACTAAAAAAATTCCCAAAAATAAAAGTTTGTCGGATTTTGATTACATATCTGAAGACGATTTAAAGTCATTAGCAAAACAAGCCAATGCTGAGCTTATTACAAATAAGTCGCACTCCGGATATATAGCTATTCATATAAATGTTGATTTAAGCAATGCTATTTTTTCAAAATATAACGATAAATTTAACGGATATTCCGGCGAAATTCAAATTATGGGGCCGGACATAGAAACACTTAAAGAAGTAGAAGACATTTGCTATAAATTAAAAGACAGTAAAAATGCAATAAGTTCAAGGTACAAAGAATTTAAAGAGCATTTTGACAAATATTATAAAGACGCAAAACAAGCATTTCAGGATTATACTTATAATTTGTATTTATTCCAAAGAATGCTCCCCGACCATAAATCACAATTAAATCAATCATTTCCTTCAATAAAAGATATGGGTTACGAAGGAAAAGTTCCGGCGGAATTAGACTATAATTTATTAAGGGAAATTAAAAACAGATGCGATAGGGAATATAAACAGAATAATCCTCCGCAGCCTAAAAAAATTACTCCAACCATGAAAAATTTGATACACGAGCTTGAAAGTTACGTTAAAAAATAATTTATTTGTAGCTTCTCATAACTTTTTGCATAAGGTTTGTAAGCAAAGGAACATAAAAAATTCGTCCAAATATAACACCTGCTATAATATACGCTAAAATTAATATTATTATGAACTGGAATATTGACAGCGAAAATACCGGAGGATATGTCGTAATTATCTTAAGTGATATTAAATAATTTAATTTTGCCGCTAAAAGATTAATAAACGGAATAAGTGCCAATATTGACATAACAATATTTAAAACCAGTGTTATAATTGTCAAAATTATTGATATTACCATTGATTGGCATATATTATACATAAGAAAAAACCTTAAATTTCTTTTGCAGATATAAGCAATTATAATCCATATTAAACCGGCTATTCCCATTGTAATATATGATAAAATTGAAATAATTTTTTCTATAAGAAATATTTTATTAGTGTTATGCGGCATTGTTTGTATTCTCATCAAGTGTATTATTCTTTATAAATTCTTGAACAATTTCAATATAAACAAGCTTAATTTCATCATTATCACTATCAATATCAATTGCTTGTTTGTATAAAGAAATAGCGGAACGCAAATCTTTAAGCATAACATAAGTATTGCCTAAAAGCGTATAAACATTTGAATCCGCAGGTTCAATTTCAAGAACTTTTTTATATACTTCAGCAGCTTCCTCGTATTTTTTATCAGAAAAATAAAGATTACCCAAAAGGATGTATGCATTTTTAGCTGAAGGATTAATTTCAATTGCTTTCTGATAAAGATTAATTGCGTCATCCAAATTACCTTGTTCATACTTTGAAATAGCATAGCACAAGTATGATTGGTAGTATTTGGGCTTTTCTTTAATTATTTTATCAAAGTAAGAATTTGCTTCCGTGTAATTTTTTGCTGCAGAAAGAGCATTTGCGCAGAATAAAATATATTTAAAATTATCAGAATCGAGCGAAAGCGCCTTTTTAAAATTCTCCGCAGCTTCACTGTTTCTTGACATTTTCATTAATATAAAGGCAAGGTTAATATAATTTTCGGGAACTTTATTATCAATTGCCAAAGCTTTTTCATAATATCTAAGCGCTTCTTCATAATTTTCCCGGTCTTGGTAGAGCATTGCTATTGCTGAATAAACTTTATAATTATTCTTATCCATGTTTAAAGCTTTAATATAGTTTGACATGGACTGCTTAAAATCGCCTAATTCGGCATAAGCATTACCAAGGTTATAGAATACCGAAAAATTATCAACATCAAGACTTGCCGCCCGCGAATAATAATTTATTGCTTTTTTAAAATCATATTTGCAAAAATATATGCTGCCTAAATTTGTCAAAGCAATATAATTGGAACTTTCAAATTGCAGCAGACTTTCATACACTCCGATAGCTCTGTCATACTCATTATCTGCCAGATATATATTTGCCAGTTTAATATAATTATCGGAATTATTCGGATTATCAACAATTGACTTTATTAAATTTTTAATAATTTGATTTTTATTTTCAGCTTCCATACAAAATATTTTACCAAATAATAAATCTGGTAGCAAATAAAATCATATTGGAATCGGGTTTATCGGAATAATTTCTTCTTACAAAATTTAATAAAATCTTCATATTTTTAAACGGAAAGTAAGTAATTCCGGCGGTATATTCCTGTATATTAGAGTAGACACTGTCCTTATCAGGATTAAAGTAATCATATCTACCCACAATAGATACTTTAGGAAATAAATCATAAATGAAGGTTGTGTAAAATCCGTCAGCATGATTATTGGAATGAGCTATACCGTTATATCCGTCAGCGTTGGCATATTCAGCTCTAAAATGTACTTTGTTGTAGTCATAACCTGTGAAAAACGAATACTGATTGTAACTGTTATAATATTTACCGATATTATAGCTTCCGCCGATACGTAATTTTCCGTATTTTTCATTGTTATTGCCGAAAGGTTTTAGCATAACATATCCCGTGAAATCACTTCCATGCCCGAAACTGTTCATATATCTTGTACTGTCATATATGCCGATATCATAATCCAGATATTCATAAGTGCCTATATTTCTGACCCCAACGGCATAAGCGTCGCCAAGCGTACGTCCTAATTGTGATTTTAATACCATGTCAAGCTGTATTGGTGCTAATGAACCGTTATAGTTAACGGGAATTCTTCGGCCCTGACCTATCAATATTGTTTGATTTGGATTTATGCTGTGCGAAACATATAATCTTGTAATTTTTTCGGAAAATTTATTATCATACCCCGGCAAATCTCTAAGAATATTGTAATTAAACAATATTTCAGACTTATTTTCATTAAACTTCATACCAACTATAGGTTCTACGGAAAAAAATTTGTGTACAGCGCTCGGCGTTTGATTTTCATTAAATGTATATGTAAACCTGTTTTCATGTATATATCCGACTTTTAAGGAATTAATCGGTGAATTTTTAAATTCTAAACCTTTTTCGGAAAATAATTTTAAAACCGGTGATACACTTTCATACTCTTCAACATTGCCGTAATAAACATCGGAAAGATATTTAAACAAACTTTGATTTTCAGTCTCCAGCTTAATTTCTTCAATAGCAAAAGCTTGAACATTTAAAAATATTAATAGTAATAATAATATTTTTATAGATTTATAATTAAATAATATTTTTAAAATATTCAATAGTACTTCTTAATCCTTCTTCAATATCTATTTTCGGTTCCCAATTTAATTTTTCTTTAGCGAGTGAAATATTAGGTTCTCTCTGAACGGGGTCGTCAGATGGCAAAGGTTCAAACACAATTTTAGATTTTGAATTTGTAAGCTTTATTATTAATTTAGCAAAATCAAGTATGGAAAATTCTAATGGATTACCCAAATTAACCGGCCCTATAAAATTGTTTTCGTTGTTCATCATTTTAATTAATGCGTCAACCATGTCGGAAACATAGCAGAAAGCTCTTGTCTGCGAGCCGTCGCCATATACTGTAATAGGTTCATTTTTAAGCGCCTGAACAATAAAATTAGATACAACTCTGCCGTCATTAACTGCCATTCTCGGCCCGTATGTATTAAATATTCTCGCTATTCTTATATCTACTTGATTTTGCCTGTAATAATCCATCATAAGAGTTTCGGCACAGCGTTTTCCTTCATCATAACAGCTTCTTATTCCGATTGGATTAACATTACCCCAATAGCTTTCTACTTGAGGATGAATTTTTGGGTCGCCGTATACTTCGCTTGTACTTGCCTGCAAAATTCTTGCTTTACATCTTTTAGCAAGCCCCAGCATATTTATAATTCCCATTACTGAAGTTTTTATTGTCTTTATCGGATTATACTGGTAGTGTATGGGCGAAGCAGGACATGCTAAATTATATATTTGATCAACTTCAGCCAGATATTCATTTATAACATCATGCCTGACCAATTCAAATTTATTATTACCTATTAAATGTCTTATATTATCTTTTGACCCCGTAAAAAAGTTATCAAGGCAAATAACATCATTGTTATCGTTTATAAGCTTTTCACATAAATGTGAACCAATAAAACCGGCTCCGCCGGTAATTAATATTCTTTTCATTAAACGCCTGCCTCTTGATTGTTAAACTGCATTTCATATAAATGTTTATAATGTCCGTTATGAATTTTAATTAAATCGTCATGGGTTCCTAATTCCACTAACTCACCGTTATTAATAACCGCAATTCTGTCAGCATTTTTAATTGTAGAAAGCCTGTGAGCGATAACAAAAACGGTTTTGTTCATTATTAAGTTATCCAGTGCTTTTTGAACAATAGCTTCAGATTCGTTATCAAGCGCGGAGGTAGCTTCATCCAGTATTATTATAGGGGTATTTTTAATCATTGCACGCGCAATTGCAACTCTTTGACGCTGTCCGCCCGAAAGTGTTAAGCCTCTTTCTCCAAGCACAGTATCGGCACCGTCTTTTAAAGAATTAATAAGTTCTTCCAGATGTGAATACTTTAATACTGTTTGGAAATCATCTTCCGTGGCACTTGGATTAGCAATCATAATATTTTCTTTGATTGTTCCCGTGAATAAAAAGTTGTCTTGAAATACAAATGAAATATTATTTCTTAAATCTTTTAGTTTAAAGTTTCTGATATCTATATTATCAAACTTAATTGCACCTTCATTAACATCATAAAATCTTGGTAAAAGGTTAACCAGTGTAGATTTACCTCCCCCTGAATTACCGACGATGGCTATTGTTTCTGATTTATTTACGGTCAAATTTATATTTTTCAAAACAGGTTGATTTTCAACATATTCAAATGAAACATTTTCAAAAGTAATTGAGTGCTTTAACGGCTGTATTGCAACGGTATTTTCAGCTTCTTTTATAATGGGTTTATAGTCAAATAATTCAAATACCCTGCCCATTGCCACAAATATATTCTGTATACCGGTAAGAGTATTTCCGAGTGTTTTAACCGGTTTATATAAAAGCAGTAAAGATGTAACGAAGGAGGCAAAAGAACCTGCAGTCATGCTTCCGCTATAAATTAATTTAGTGCCGTAGAACAGAACAAAAGCTATACCGAAGGAGGCAATTAAATACATTAAAGGGGACATCCAGCCGACTCTTTTTGTAAGTGAAATTGAAACATTAAAGCTTTTGTTAATTGCTTCAATGAAATTGTCTAACTGTCTTTTTTGAAGATTGTAAGCTGTTACAACTTTATTTCCCGAATATGTTTCATTCATTGTTGTAGTAATATCGCCGGTGATAACGGTGTTTTGATTGGATACAGATTTAATTTTTTTTCTTATTAAAAAAACAGGCAAAAAAGCAACCGTTAAAACCCCGACTCCGACAACAGCCAATCTCCAGGAACTGTACAGCATAACAACAATTAATGACATAGCACCAAACAAACTTATTATAAAAGTTTTAATTTGTTCAACAATACCTCTTGAAGCTGTATCCGGGTCGGATAAATATCTGCTTAAAATAATGCCTGAAGAATTTTCATCAAAAAATGAAGTATCCATATAAATAAGTTTTGAGAATAAATCAATTTTAACCGCATTAGTAATTTTAAGGCTCGTCCAATCCGTAAGATAAGAGTTTAAATATCTTAATAGACCTTGAAACGCCGCGAAACCGATAATAGCAAAAGGCATTGAAATCGCAAGTATGCTGTAGCTGATTTCAAAACCAAATAAATTTAAATTTTGTTTTCCTACTACATAATCCATATAAGGTTTTAAAGCAAAGGATACGACCCCATCCAAAAGTCCGACGGGAATTGCAATAATAAATCCCAAAATAACTCTGCCAAGGAACGGCTTTATATATGGAAATATTCTTTTTAATAACCACCCATATTCAAATGATGTAAGTGCTTCGGTGTTTTTTAATTTCATTTCTTAATTCTTACCTGCCATAAACTATCTTTTAATATTGTATAATGAAATATTGATTTATAATACTTTTTATCTTATCTTAAATAGTAACATGGTCTTATTTGTGTAACAATTTCTTAACATTTATCTAAATTAAAGCATTTCCAAATATTTAGGGGATTTAATACATTGTGTTTATAAAGGGGTAAAATATGACTACAGGTATTTTTGCAAATTACGCTGACAGTAATCTATATTCGAAGTATAGTTCTGCAAATCAACAAACCGGTACACAGGCGGAAAATAAGAATAAAAATCTTCCGGTTGTTAACAAAAAGGAAAAATTTGTTAAAAAGGCAAAGGAGATTGCCCCGATAGTACTACCGCTTGTTGCAATTCCCGTAACTGCTCTTGTAACATATAAACTCTCAACAAAAAGCACGCAATCACTAAAAAAAGAAGTTTCCGCTTTGACCCAAAAGGTGGGAAGTTTGACCGATGAGTTATCAGTTTTAAAAGAATCAGGTGAAAAAGTTAAAAATACTGTTATACAGCAGGCAAAAGAAACAAGTAAAGCTGACGCAAAAATATGGTCAGTATTATTAACATTATCAGGCATGGCAGGAACATATCAAGCGGGGAAAATGAGTAATGAAGATAAAAATAATGTTGCTAAAGCCGCTTCAAACAGATTAAATAACATTGAAGAGAGAACAGGACAAGCGCTTAATAATGCAAGTGTTGCACTTCAGGGTGCCGGGCCTTTAACTGCAAAGTATACAACAACATACAATGGCATTACACTGCTTAGCAATAATACAACTCCTAAAGACACTAAAAAATACGAAACTGCAATTGAAAGTATTGAAAAAGCCGCTCCGACATATTTATATGAAAGACCGAAAGTTAACCCGATTAATAAAGAAAATCCGGTATTATGGTCTGTAACATCCGAATTTGCCCCAATGAAAGAAGGCGGGCTTGGAAGTGTTCCCGTTGATATACAATCTAATTTTGAAAAACTTGGAGTTAAAACTCCGACATTCTTACCAATGTATCAGGAAAGCGGTGTAGCTTCTTTGGTTGAAGAAAACGGAAACTATATTTATAAATACAATGATAACTACTTTGTATTAGATAATGCAGCCACATACAAGGTTGATGCATATCAAGACGGAAAGACAAAAGAAGAAAACGTTGATATATTTGTTGTTAAAAAGTCGTTTACCAAAAAAGACATTAAAAATACTATTGCAAAAGAGTTAGAAGCCGGCAATAAAATCACTGAAGATAAAGCCAAACAAATAATACTTAGTGATAATACAGGTAAATATGATTATGTAAATAAACTAATTCTTGTTAAGAATGATCATTATTTCAACGGAAAAATATACTCAACGGGAGAAAAAACGGAAGAACCCGAAAAATTTGCATTCTTCTCAAAAGCTGTATATGAATTTGCGAAAATTAAAGAAGATAAAACAAGCGCTAAAGATTTAAAAATAAATAACAGTGAAGCATTTAATTCAATACCGCAAATGGACGGATTAATATTAAATGATTGGCATGCTGCTCCGATTGCAGCTTTGGCAAGATACAAAGCTCCGCTGGAAAATGCTTTCGGACAATTATCAAACGAAGCTTCCGAAAAATTAAGAAATATAAATATAATCACTATCGGCCACAACGCTATGTATCAAGGTTCAACAAATTCGAAAAATAATAACGAACAAAGATATCAGGTAACATCAAATATTTTAAATACATTATTTGATAATTATGCCGATACAATATACACTCACGCAAAAACAAATGCTTATGAAAGAAATAAATCGGATGAAGGTCTTAAGAATTTAGATAATACTCTGATTATTAATCCTCAAAACGGAAATGAAAATCACACAAACCTTTTAAATATGGGAATTTGCTTAAGTAATTACTTCTGCCCGGTTAGTAAAAACTATGCAAAAGAATTAATTTCTCCAAATCACAAGAATTTAGCAGGAGAATTACAATGGGCATTAACGCAGAAGGATAAATCTAAATCAATGGTCGGTATAATAAACGGCAATGATTTTAAGAAACTTTCAATAGAAGGCAAAGCCAAAAATATTAAAGATACAACAGATTTAGACTACGAGCTTTACAAACAAAATTCCGATATTTCAGACGTAATGAAAGCCAGAAAAAAGAATAAAATAAATTTCTATAACAATTACATTGTGCCTCTTTCACAAAAAAACAGTGCGCCGGAAGGTGAAATGACAGCATTTAAAGATATGACTTCTAATTTGGATTATATTGAACCAAATGAAGAAATAAAATTAACCCAATTACCGGCAGCAGAGCTGGAAGATACACCAATTATAGCTTCTGTCGGCAGACTTGTCAGCCAAAAGGGTATAAATATTATGGCAGACGCGATTGAAATGTTATACGAAAATTGGGAAACTGATTTCCCCAATAACGAAAAGAAACCTATATTCTACATTGCAGGTTCTGACGGCGAAGAAGGAAAACAAAGAAAATTTATATACGATTTAAAGAATGAAAAATTAGACAAAGAAGATTCAAAAAGAGTAATATTTGCTCACGGATTTGCACCGTTTGCGGCAATGGCTGCGGCGTCTGATTTTTTCTTACTTCCGAGTGTTTTTGAACCGTGCGGATTAACTCAAAGTGAAGCTTTTGCAGTAGGAACTCCGGTTATTGCGAGTGCTGTCGGCGGTATTATTGACACTGTTAACAGAAACAATAAATTCAACGGTGTTCTTACCGACAAGAATAAAAATCTTACTGCACAAGAGTTGTATGAAGCAATGAAAAAAGGCTTGAAAATATATTTTGAAGATAAAAACAAATATCAAAATATGGTAAAAGACTCTTTGACGGAAGATTTTAGCTGGTATATAAAAGGTAAAGACTGCCCGAGTGTTGATTATCTCAAGCTTGCCGGCATTGATGTAAGTAAATATTAATATATTTATTAATTCTCAGTCATTGTGATAAAATTATTATCATGAATTCAAGATACAAAGAACTGTCTGATAAAGCTTTCTTACTTCATAAAAAAAATCACCTTAAAGAAGCTGAAGAACTGTATAATATTTTGCTGCAGATTAATCCCGAAGACGCAAATATTTTAAATTTGTACGGGTTATTGTGTATATCAAAAGGCGAAAGCGAGAAAGCTGTTTCATATTTGTCTAAAGCTGTTATATTAAATGAATCTGCTTATACATTATCAAATCTTGCAAAAGCTTATTCGGTGCAAAATGAATATGATAAAGCTGTCAGTCTGTATAAAAAAGCCGCAGAACTTAACCCTTCCTGCGATATTTATTATTCGCTGGGTATTGCACTAAAACAGCAGCATAAGTATGATGAGGCTATAGAAGCGTATAAAACAGCCGTTGAATTAAATCCAAATCATTATTCATCCTTGTACAATTTGGCTTTGCTGTATAAAGATACGGGTAGAAATCAATCAGCTTTGGATACTGCTAATAAGGCATTTGAAATTAATAGTAATGACGAAGATATTTTAATTTTGATATCTTCTCTGCACGAATATTTTAAGGATTACGAGCAGTCAATAAAATATTTAGAAGCTGCTGTTAAAATTAATCCTAAACAATCTGTATATTTCTACAACTTAGCGGTATTAAATACAAAAATCGGGGATAAAGAAAAAGCAGCGCAGTACTATAAGGCTTCATTTAACCTTAAACCGTCGGAAAAAAATACGGCACTGGCTCTTGCACATTTATACAGAGATATGTACATGAATGAGGAAAGCATTGAAGTTCTGAAAAAATACTTAGATACCACTCCCGATGATAATGAAGCTGTTTCATTACTTG
>CANPXC010000007.1 GCA_947585605.1 Candidatus Gastranaerophilales bacterium
CTCGCAGTGCTTGCCTGCAATTGTAATTGTTTCTTTTTCTTCCTCGCAGGGTTTATTGGCAACTTCTACGGTATATTTTGCTTGGTATAAACTCGGACGAGCATTATCTGACATCCCGCCATCTACTGCCTGATATCGTTTTCCGTTAGGAACTTGTTTTGAACTCCCTGCGGTATATATTGTTACACCGGCTGTCCCTACTATGCTTCTTCCGGGTTCTATAAATACAATAGGTTCTTCCAAATTGTATTTTTTTGAATTTATTTCTATAGAATTAATTATTGTTTGAGCAATTTCATAAACGGAAATCGGCTTGTCGTTTTCGTAATCCGCCGCCCAAATTAACTTCGTGAAGCGTAATATTGTATTTCTCTTTAATTCTTTTCATTTCTTTAAATAATACGCCGACTTCATCAAAATACACTTGTTTTTCAAATATTTGCGAACCTATATGTGCGTGTAATCCAGCCAGTTCTATATTTGAGTATTCTTCTTTTATTAATTCTATTGCTTCATCAACTTGAGTGAGGTCAAAACCGAATTTAGAGTCCAAATGTCCTGTTTGTATGTATTCGTGGGTGTGGCATTCTATGCCAGGCGTAACTCTTAACAGTATTCTGACTTTTTTATTATTATTTGCGGCAACATTATTTAATAGTGCCAGTTCAAAAAAATTATCAACGGATATTGTTCCTATTCCGCTTTTAATGGCAAAATCAATTTCATCGTATGATTTGTTGTTACCGTTAAATAATGTTTTAGACATGTCAAATCCCGATGATTTTGCGGTATATATTTCGCCGCCGGAACATAAATCAAGCCCGAAACCTTCCTGCTCCATAATTTTACATATTGCTTTTGTCATAAATGCTTTTGCTGCAAACATCATACGCATATTCGGATATGATTTAAATGCTTCTTTATAACTTTGCGTCATTGAACGTATTGTTGTTTCATCAAATATATATAACGGGGTATTATATTCATTCGCCAGCTCAATTAAGTCGCAGCCGCCAATTTCTATGTTTCCTTGCTCATTAATTCTTGTTGTTACGGGTTTTATATTCTCATTTGCGGTTATCATGACTTTTCTCCTCCATATTTTAATATTATCATAAAGTATGTTGATATTTGGTAAATTAGTATTAATATTAAATTATGAAAAAGTTGTTTGTTGTATTAATATTGTTAGTTTCTTATGCGGCTGCATTCGCTGATAATTCTGATTACGATAGTTTGTATGAAAATGCACAGATGTTTAAATCCAAATTGTATAATGATGTTGATCCGTTTCAAGATGAAGATAATTTAAAATATTCCTGGTCGCCTTATCCTCTTTTTAGAACAAGCGCTGACTTGTATTTTAAAGATTTAAAAATTGAACCGGGATATTACCTTCTTACCCCAAGAACACTATCGGGTAAAGATTACGTGCTTTTTAAACAAAACGGTAAAGTTGAATTTATTATTCCCGCAGTAAAAAAAGAAAATACTCCATTGAACTTTTATAATGCTAATACGCCAAAAATTAAACTTACAAAATGGCAAAAATTTTCATCGGGAGTAAGAAAAAAATTCTATGACACCGCAAAAGACTCGGGCAGAGTCACACCGCCAAGTACTTATGTTGATATTAATGTGGAAATTAAATATGTTGTTCTGACACTTTATTACGGGGATGATAAGTATACACTGTTATTTAGGCGGAGTCCTTATTAATAATTTTTTTATTTAATTTCTTTTTTGAAATAACATAACCGCACTTTGAGCAGGCTAAAATTTCTCCTGTTGAATCTATGGGTAAAAAAATGTGTTTACAGGTATAGATGTCTTCTAATTCCGGATTATCAGTATATTCTGGCAGAACTACATTTTTTTCTTTATGGGTAAATTTTAAATATAATTTTATAATTTTTTCAATTATGTACATTTTAAATTACACTGTCTATAAGTATCGCAATACATAATAATATTGTAAATAATGAAAGTAAATTTTGAACAAGTAAAAATTTTCTGATAAAGTTTTTTTGTTCGGCGGGAGCTTGTTTTTCTCCCCGCATACTTCCCATTAATATATTATATTTTATATCTTCATTCGGATTTTTGATATGAGTCATCATAACCTTAATTAAAACTATTGCGGTAGGAACAGATAAAAAAGTTATCAGATAAACGGGGGATATATCTTTTAATAATACTTTTAATAATATATTTAAATATGCGCAGAATATAAAAATCCCCAATAAAATAAGTGCATTTTTTTCGTTGCCGCAAAGTCTGGAAAGAGTAATTTTTCTGTTCGTTTTATCAAATTTATAATCGAGCAGCATGTGATTATGAAGTACGGAAACCACAAGTAAACCCGTTGAAATTGAAAAAGCAAAAATGTCTTTTGAAAAACTTCCCGTCATAACAAAATATACCCCTGTGTATAATAACGGGGAAAAAGCTGCTGCTACAAGAATTTCGCCAAATCCGAGAGAACCCAGTATCGGATACAGCAGAAAAATTAACGCGGAAGGAATAATTATATATAAAAGTTTAAATCCGTATATGTGTATAAAATATAATCCTATCAGAGCGCCTGCTGAAAATAATAAAAATGAAATAAGAAAAGCTGTTTTAATACTTATTTGATTATTAATTATCAGCGAACATTTGCCTTTTTGAAAATTAAAATTTTCTCTGACTCCATTTTTAATTTTATTGAATGTAATCGATTACATCATCAAATAAATTGGTTCCGAGATGTAAGATAATAATACCAAGCAGGGCAATAAATCCGTATAAAATTTTCCCGCCGTGAAATGATGCATAAAGAAAAGGAATTATCCAAGACATAACTGATATCGGCAGTGAATAACCTCGGCAAAGTGTAAGAAAAAAATTTAATTTATTAAAAAAGAGCCTCATGAAAACACAAACTCCACCAATATACTATAAGCATACCCCAAAAATTTAAAAAAAATGTTAAAAATTGTTACAAAAAATTTCTTATTATAATTAAAAATGGCATAATATTAAATAAACAATTATATAATGAACGTTTAGATTTTTAAAAAAATGTGTTAAAAAACAAAAAATCATGTTATAATAATAAAACAAAGTAACATAAAGTGTTATTTATACATTTTATCTTACTGGCAAAAAAATAAATGTTAATATTTTGTAAAAAATATTCCCCAAAAAGTAAATATTTAAAAATTAAAAGTTTTTATATATAAGTGATGGTAAGTAAGTAATTTTTTGTCGGAGGAAGAATGACAATAAGTGTGAACTCTAGAAAAAAACAAGCAAAGAAATCTTTTGATGAATTGTTGAACGATTTAAGAACAAGTAATTCAGAAAAGGTTAGATATAATGCTGCAAGAGTACTTGGTGAAATGGGCGACGCAAGCGCTGTTGAACCGTTAATTGATGTACTCAAAAATGACAGAAACGGTTCTGTTCGTTTATATGCAGCAAGAGCTTTAGGTGAACTCGGCGAAGTTTCAGCTACAACTCCTTTAATTGAATCTTTGCGTGAAGACAGAAACGTTGATGTACGCGTTCGTGCAGCAAGAGCTTTAGGCAGACTCGGCGGACGTGAAGTTGTTGAACCTTTGGTTGAAGCATTAAATGATGAAAATCCTCAAGTTTGTATTACGGCTACTGATGCTTTAATTGAAATCGGTGATGTAGCTACCGACGCTTTAATTGAATCTTTAGACAGTGAAAAAGTTAATGTAAGATGCGATGCTACTCGCGCTTTGGGTGAAATAGGTAATCCGAAAGCTGTTGATTATATTATCAAAATGCTTAAAGATGAATGGGTTAACGTTAGAATTTATGCTGTAACTTCTTTGGGAAAATTAAACGATACAAAAGCAGTTCCTTCTTTAATAGAAGTTATGCGTAATGAAAAAGAAAATGATTTAGTTAGAGCCGGTGCTGCTGCAGCACTTGGTGTACTCCGTGACCAACGTGCGCTTCTCCCTCTCAGAGAGTTAATCGTTAAAGCTGAAGAACTCGGAGAACTTGAAGATACAGCTCTTAAATCTTTCAAAAAGATTATGGCTGCTAACTGGAAACCTGTTAATGAAGTTTCAGGTAAAAAAGTTAGTGTATAATTCAGATTAAAAATTTAAAAATAAAAAAAGAACCTTTGCAGGTTCTTTTTTTTGTTAAATTTTGTTCCTTCTTTGACATTCGCCCTAATTTTATTTAAAGTTATATTATGTCCGAGAAAATTTCGCGATAAGGAACGTGAGCGAAATTTTGGAGTGGCGTTTATAAAAGGTGAGCAACATTACGGTTGCGATGAGCAAGCGGAAGGTTGTGACACTAGATTAAATTAGTAATTCCATTGTTGTTAGATAGGGTATAGTTGTAATGAAAATAAGAACGGAAAATCTTGTTAAGGTATATAATGACAGAACTGTAGTTAATAATATTTCCATTGAAGTTAATAAGGGAGAAGTTGTTGGGCTTTTAGGGCCTAATGGAGCAGGAAAAACCACTACTTTTTATATGGTTGTCGGTTTAATTCGTCCTAATTCGGGTAAAATTTTTATTGATAATGTTGATTTGACCCAAATGACAATGAATGCTCGTGCTAAGCAGGGAATAGGTTATCTGCCTCAGGAAGCTTCGATATTCAGAAAATTATCCGTTGAAGATAATATTAAGCTTGTTTTGGAGCTTAATGATAAACTTTCAAATGATGAAAAAGCCAAAAAACTTGAAGATTTGCTTGAGGAATTTAGTATTAAAAAATTACGCGACACAATGGCTGTTTCGTTATCGGGCGGTGAAAGACGACGTGTTGAAATAGCACGCGCTCTCGCTGCGAGTCCGGAATTTATTTTGCTTGATGAACCTTTTGCGGGTATTGACCCTATTGCAATCGGTGAAATTAAAGATAATATTAAACTTCTTTCAGACAGAGGTTTAGGTGTTTTAATTACTGACCATAATCCAAAAGCTACCTTATCTATTACGGATAGAGCTTATGTTATATTTGACGGCAAAATTAAAATCCGGGGAAGCAAAGATGAAATTGCTAATGATGAAGTGGCAAAACAGTTTTATTTAGGAAAGGATTTTTCTCTTTAATGAAAATAAGGTTGCTTGACAGATACATTTTTACTCAGGTTTTCTTGGCGTGTTTTGCTTGCGTCTTTATTTTTATGATTATTTGGATTATGCCTGAAATATTCTTAAAAACTGTTCAGCGCGCTATAAATGGTACTTACACAATTGAAACTGCGGTATCGGTTATTTTATTTGAACTTCCTAAAGTATTAAATATTGCACTTCCTGTCGGTATGCTTTTGGGAACTATTTTAACGTTTGACAAACTTAGTAAAGATTCTGAAATTACAGTGCTTCGTTCTTCGGGTATTTCTTTTTTCAGAATTATTGCTTCCGTTATTATTTTAAGTGTTTTTGTTACGGCTTTAACATTTGTTGTCGGTTCAAGATTTCTTCCGATTTCGGCTGTTAAATTAAAGCATATAAAGGGGGAAAATCGTTCTTCTCAATTTGTATTCCCCGTAAAAAATGAAGATGAGTCAATGAACAAAATTGTTATAGTTTCTAATTTTGATAACAATAATATTCACGATGTTATAGTGTTGAATTTTTATAAAAAGTCAGAAGGTAAAGGTTCAAGCTTGTTATCCAGTATTGTTGTTTCTGATTTCGCTAAATATGATTATAATAACTGGATTTTAAATACCGGTAAAGAATATATAATATCGGAGGAGGGTATATTCCATAAAGTCAGAAAAATAAATGATTTACCTGTCTTATCGGGAACGAGTGCAGTTAATGCGTATAAACTTATGAAATATTCCGTATTCCGCGACAGAGAACTTACGAACGTTCAAATTTCGGAATATATTAAACTCTTAAAATCCGAAAAAATGGATGACGAATACCGATTTATGTTAAATAAGTACATACAAAGATTTGTACATTCGTTTATGTGTATTATATTTACTATTTTAGGTTGTCTTTTGGGATTTTCAAAACCAAGAGAACAAAAATTTGTGGGGATGTTAATTGCTGTCGGAATTATATTTATGTATTATATTACAATTCCGTTTTTTGATTTACTTGCGGAAAAGTCAATACTTTCCCCGTGGCTTGCCTCATTTGTTATTCCTATTGTATGTATAGCTTTAATTATATTTTTGAAAAAAGTTAAGGATTTATGATGTTTAAATTTTCTTTTAAAATTTTACTTCTTACAATTGTGTTATTTTTATTTGTGCAGGTGCCTGTATTTGCAAAAAATTCCTTATATAGAATAGTTCAAGACCCAGCAGGAGTCTATGTCGTTGAAATTAATACGCACAAAGCAAAAAACAGGTTAATGCCCTATGTAGTTGACGGACTTCAAACAAATTCCGAAGTTTATAAAAATACGGGCGCAAAATTAGTTGTTAATGCCGGCTTTTTTGATCCTAAAAATCAAAAAACGGTTTCTTATGTTACGATTGACGGCAAGCTCGTTTTATCTCCAGAAGATAATGAAAATCTTATGGAAAATAAAGCTTTAAAACCTTTTATGGATAAAATTCTCAATCGTTCTGAATTCAGAATTCTGCAGGATAGTACAGGGAAGCTTTATTATGATATTGCTTTGCATAATGAAAAACCGGCAGACGGTCTGGTTATTAAACATGCAATACAGGCAGGGCCTATGTTATTACCAAATCTTAATTTGGAACAAGAATTCTTTGTATTGGTAAGGGACGGAAAAATTATTAGTGAATCTGCTTCTTCTCTTCATAAATTCGCAAGAACTGCAGTAGGGATAAGAGATAACAGTGTATATTTATTTATAGTAACAAATGAAAATCCTATGACATTGGAAGAACTTGCGGATTTAACCCGTAAATGGGGTATGGAAAAAGCCATGGCATTTGACGGCGGCGGTTCAACCTCTTTTGACGTTCAAGAAATTCATATTATTTCAGAGAAGGATAATCAGGCAAGAAAATTAAAATCGTTTTTAATTATTAAATAGTATTTTTAAGGTAATCTGTTATTGCTATTAATCCCAATTTATAGCTTTCGGCGCCAAATCCTGTAATTTGCCCTATACATGCCGGAGCAGTTAATGAATTTTTTCTAAACTCTTCTCTTTTATGAATATTTGACAGATGTATTTCTACAGTCGGAATTTCTACAGCCAATATTGCATCTCTTATTGCAACGCTGGTATGGGTATATGCTGCGGGATTTATTACAATTCCGTCAAAATTTCCTTTTGATTCCTGAATTTTATTTACAAGTTCACCTTCAATATTGCTTTGATAAAAGATTATTTCCGTATTAAGCTTTTCGGCTTCAATTTTTGTTTGTTTTTCTATATCAGAAAGTGTTTGGCTGCCGTATTTATCAGGTTCGCGGCTGCCGAGTAAATTTAAATTGGGGCCGTTTAAAAATAATATTTTCATAAAATCCTCATATTTTTTATTAATTCTTTTGTTTGTACTCTTATCTTTTCGTCTTCCGTAAGTATCATATCTATTGTCGGATTTTGTATTGAATTATAATTGTCCGTCATAGTTTTGGTTATTTTATATATATCCGAAAATTTAATTTTTTTATTTAGGAATGCAAAAACAGCTTCTTCATTTGCGGCATTCATGCATACCGGATAAGTTCCCCCTTTTTTCCCCATTTCTATTGCTAAAGATAATGAAGGGAATTTTAACAAATCAGGTTCATAAAATTCAAATTTTGCTGCTTTTATGAAATCAAAACTTTCTGTTTCTATACCTTCTGTTCTTTCCGGATAGGTGAGGGCATATTGTATGGGAATATGCATACTCGGTATTCCTATTTGAGCTATTATGCTTCCGTCTTTATACTCTACAGCGCTGTGTATGTAGCTTTGCGGGTGTATTACAACTTTAATATCATTATAATCAATGCCAAAAAGGTGGTGTGCCTCGATAACCTCCAAGCCTTTGTTCATTAAAGTTGCGGAATCTACGGTTATTTTTTTCCCCATTTTCCAGCGGGGATGAGCAAGAGCTTCATCCAGATTAGCATTCTCCATTGTTTTGGTATCGGAATTTCTGAACGGCCCGCCAGAAGCAGTTATTATTAAATGTTTTACTTCTTTTCTGTTTGATATACATTGAAAAATCGCGCTGTGTTCGCTGTCAACCGGTAAAATTTTAGCATCATTTTCCTTCGCCAGCTTCATTACTATATCCCCTGCCATAACCAGAGTTTCTTTATTGGCCAGAGCTATATCTTTTTTATTTTTTATTGCGCTTATTGTAGGTTTAAGCCCAGTTTTTCCCGATACGGCAACAAGCACTAATTCGATTTCGTTTAGTGTTGATATTTCCTTTAAACCTTCATCTCCATAAAAAACTTTTATTTGCGGAAATGCTTTTTCTATTTCTGCCGCAGTTTCTTTTGCTGCAGTGCATACATACTTTGGTTTGTGTTTGTTAATTTGTTCGCTCAGCAGTTTTATGTTATTTCCTGCGGATAATGCTGTTACTTTAAATTTATCATTTAATTTTTCAACTACTTCAAGTGCTTGGGTGCCAATTGAACCTGTAGAACCTAATATTGCTATATTCTTTACCATGTTTAAACTCTGCCGTATATATCTTCAAGGCGTTCTATATCGCTTTCATCCAAAATATCGCCTTGTTGTACTTCTAAAACCTTTAGCTGTTCGTTTGATAAATTTTGCAGTGAATGAATTTCTTCTATACCTATATCAATACTTTGCCCGGCCTCAAGGTCGTAGAATTTATTACCTTTTAATATATGTGCTTTCCCTTCCAATATTATCCAATGTTCACTTCTGTGGTGGTGAAGTTGTACACTAAGTTTAGCATTCGGATTTACGATTATACATTTTGTTAAAAATCCGCTGCCTTCTTCCAGTACGCTATAGCAGCCCCACGGTCTGAATACTGTTTTATGAATATCCTTTGCAGTTGTATTCTTTCCGTTTAGCTTATTGTATATTTTTTTTATTCCTTTTATATTATTTTTGCCGCAAACAAGTATTGCGTCTTCGGTTTCTATAACTGCCGTATCCTTTAATCCCATTGTAGCTACGGTTTTTGAAGTTGAATATATCAGAGAATTTTCTGAATTTATATCTATTACTCTTCCGATTATACAATTTTTATTTTTATCTTTTGGGGATATTTCATATATCGCATCCCAAGAACCAATGTCTTTCCAATCCGTTTCAAACGGAATTGTTACAAGCTTTTTTGTTTTTTCCATTAATGCATAATCAATTGATATATCTTCACTTTCATTATAAGTGCTTAACGGAACTGAAGGAATTGTTGTATCTATTTTCTCATTCTTAAATATGTTTAATATTTCGGGTGCGCATTTTTTCATTTCTTCTAAGAATGTTTTTACGCTAAAAATATATATTCCCGTATTAATATAAAACTTTCCTTTTAATTTTTTCTTATCTTCATTGGAAATAGGTTTTTCTATAAATGAAGTTACTTTTAATGCGTCATTATCAATTTCTTCCAGTGAAGAATTTCTTCTTGCCTTTATATAACCGAAATTTTCATCGATTTTATCGGCTAGCTGAGAAAAAGATACAATATATCCTGCTTTTGCCAGTTTAATACCTTTTTCAATTAAGTTTGCAAATTTTATTCTGTCAGGGATGTAGTGGTCACAAGGAACAGCTATGATAACAGGTTCAATAACGTTATCTTTATTTGTGTATTCTATATATTTTACTGCAAGAACCAGTGCTGCCGCCGTATTTTTAAATATAGGCTCTGTTAACATTTTATATTCGGATTTGCGGCAAAATTTTTCTTGAAGTATTTTTAACTGCTCTTTTATTGCCGAGGAGTGTTTGATGTTTGCGGTGGTTAAAATATTTTTATCGTCAACAACACTCGCAAGCCTTAAAAATGTTTGTTGAAAAAGTGTATATTCATCATTAAGTTTAAAAATTTGTTTTGGGTATGAAGCACGGGAAAGCGGCCAAAGTCTGCTTCCTAATCCGCCTGCTAAAATAACCGAATATACTCCTGCCATAACTCTCCTCTTAACTCATTTATTATACTATAAATACTTCAAATATTGAAATTGTAAATTTCTTTTCTATTATTTTATTAAATCGTATAATTTTTTTATGAAAAATTATAAAACCGTAATTTCCTTGATGTCAGGAACATCTGTTGATACCGTTGACGCTTGTCTTGTCAAAATTTTCGATGATTTGAAGTTTGAAATTGTAAATTCATATTCAATGAGTTATCCCGATGAAATCAGAGAAAAAATACTTGAATTGGCAAACGGAAATGCAAATATCCGGGATGTTTGTTATATGAATTTTGTTATAGGCGAGTTGTTTGCAAAATGTGTTAATTTATTGTTAAAAAAGTCGAATTTTAATAAGGAAAATGTTGATTTTATTTCATCTCACGGTCAAACGGTTTGTCATATACCTGAAAATGTTGAAATCGGTTCAGTATCGGTAAAAAGTACTCTGCAAATCGGCGATATATCAGTTATATCTCAAAGAACAGGAATAATGACCGTAGGCGATTTCAGAACAAAAGATATGGCAGCAGGCGGACAGGGCGCTCCTTTGGTTCCTTTCGCAGATAAAATTCTTTTCGGAACGGATAAAAACAGACTAATACAAAATATTGGCGGTATTTCCAATGTAACTGTTATTTCAAAAGATTGTGACATTTTTGCATTTGATAACGGCCCGGGAAATATGCTTATTGATTATTTTGTAAATAAACTGTTTAATGTTCCGTACGATAAAGACGGTGAAATTGCTTTAAAAGGCAGTGTGGATTATAATTGGCTGAATATTTTAATGAATGAACCTTATTATTTAAAAAAACCGCCGAAGACTACCGGCAGAGAACTTTTTAATAATGAATATGCGCAAAAAATCTATAAAACCGCTCCGAAAAATAAATACGATGTTATTTCAACGATTACAAATTTAACGGCAAAAGTAATATCTGACTCTTATAAAAATTTTGTTTTCCCAAAAACAAGTGTGGATGAAGCGGTTATCGGCGGAGGCGGGGCGTACAATTCCGCAATAAAAAAATATTTAAGTGAATACCTGCCAAACCTTGTTATTAAAACTCATGACGATTTTAATATTCCGAATAAATTTAAAGAATGTCTTGCCTTTGCATATTTAGGCTATTTTACATTATTAAAACAACCGAATAATATTCCTTCCTGTACAGGGGCGTCTTATCCGGTTGTAATGGGTAAAATTTCATATTAATTACATTATGTTATCAAGACCGTAAATAAAATCATTATTTTTGTAAACGTGTCTTGCTGCGAGCAGAACTCCCGCCATATAACATGAACGATCCATTGTATCATGTTTAATTTTAAATATCTGTCCGTCAGAACCAAATATAACTTCTTGAGAAGCTATATATCCCGGCATTCTGACAGAGTGTATATGGATATTTGCTTGAGCAGATGCGCCTCTTGCACCTTTCAATAATTCGGTTTCATCACAATTACCTGTTGTGAAGCTGCTGTTAACTTCAGCCATTAATTGTGCTGTCTTTACTGCGGTTCCTGAAGGAGCGTCTTTTTTTCGGTTGTGATGAAGTTCTATTATTTCTGCATTATTAAAGTATTTAGCCGCTTGTCTTGCAAACATCATTAATAATACGGCACCAGTTGAAAAGTTTGGCGCGATAAGACAACCTGTATTTGTTTCTTTTGATAATTGTTTTAAATTATTTATATTTTCTTCCGATAAGCCTGTTGTGCCTATTACTGATTTTATTTTGTTTTTCATATATGTGCAGACATGCTCATATATTGCGTTTGGCTGTGTAAAGTCGATAATTATGTCGGGATTTTTTGTTCTTATTTCATTCTCTATATCTGTTTCAATAAATATGTTACAAGGTTTCCCCGCTGCAATTGAACCTATGTCTTCACCTTGTGAAAAAATATCTATGGCGGAAACAAGTTCCATATCTTCAGCATTTAAGACTGCTTTTACAACTTCTTTTCCCATTTTGCCGAGTGCGCCCGTTACTGCAATTTTTATCATTGTTTTTACCTCTTTTATTACATTCCAATGATACTTTAAAAATCTTTTAAATAAAATCCTTTGTAAAAGTTAAATAAAATTTAAAAAAATAAACTTGATTATAAACGGAAAATATGTTAGGATTTTTATAACATAAAAAAGTTGGAGGTTATAAAATGGAAATTAATTCACAATTAGATTTGTCAAGATTAGAAACAAGAATACTATCCGTCGGAATAGATTTATCTATTATCGAAAGTTTGGTTAATATCATTGATTGCTCGATGAGAGATGAACTTGAAGTTAACAAAATTGATGTCGCTAATCTTACTGTTATTACAAAAAGAATGGTTAAAATTGCCAAAAATAAGTTTGACAGAATTGAAAATATTTTAAATATATAATTGTGCCGGATTGACCTTTTTGACTTAGTTTATTAATATATTACTATAGTCAGCAAATGAGGTGATATTATGCCGCAGCCTTTTTCTCAAGGCAGTCAATTGAAAAAAAGAACATCTGTTCTTGTATTTTTAAAAGGAACAACAGCCCCTATTGTTTTATATGTCGATAATCCGACGGAACTTTATGAAGAATTGGCTCAAATATTAAGAGTTAATTCTCCAACGCCAAAATTGATTGAAAAAAATACAAACGGCCCCGTTAAAAAGGTTTGTATTCAATCTACACAGATTTGCGCCGTTGCGCTTCAAGATGAACAGTATTTGTAATCTTATTTATAAACGCGGTAAAGTTTATTTTTCGTGCGGAACTAAAGAGTCTGCAAATATTTGATTGCACTGCTAAGCGATGTTATTTTATTTTCATGTCAATAAGAATTTTAATGGTACTCTTTAATAAACCCACAGCCCATCTTAATATTAATATACCTCCAAGTATTCCTATTAATGGGTCTAAGAAAACAAAATTCAAGTATTTTCCCGCAAATAGTGCCGCAATAGCAAGTAGTGATGTTAAAGCGTCAGCCAGTATGTGATAATATGCAGATTTAAAGTTGTAATCTTTACAAGTGTTATCTTTTTCATGTTCACAGCCTTGGCAGTGATGATGTTCATGCCCGTTATCATGACAGTGTTTGTATTCCATTATCATAATGCATATTGTGTTTATGCAAAATCCTATTATTGCAACAATTATTGCGTCATTAAATTGAATTCCCACGGGATTAATAAATCTTTTTATCGCTTCAAATATAATCCATACGCCTGTTAGACCTAAGAATATTGAGCTTGTATATGCAGCCAGTATTCCTATTTTATCGGTTCCGTGTTGAAATAATTTCGAATCGGAAAACTTTCTTGTAAGTACATAAGCAATATAAGTTAAACTTAATGCAAGGGCGTGAGTTCCCATGTGATAACCGTCAGCGAGCAATGCCATTGAATTTGTCATATATCCGTACGTTACTTCCGCTGCCATTGTGATTATTGTAAGTATTATTACAATAAGTGTTTTTTGTTCATTCTCACTGTTAATATGATGTTTGTTTTCCATTTTTACTGCTTCATATCTATTAAAATTTTTATTGTATTCTTTAATAGTTTAATTGCCCATATTAAGATTAATAAAGCTCCTAAAATACCGGTTAATGCGTCAAGATGAATACAGTTAAAATATTTCCCTGCCACTAATGCAGCGATTGTTAATATTGAAATCAGCACATCGGATAATATATGATAATACGCTGCTTTATAATTATAATCTTTTGAGTTCTTAACTTCTTCGCTATGAATATGTTCATTGTGATGATGAATGTGTAATTTGCCTTCCATTACCGCAATACAGGTATAGTTAATTATAAGAGCAAATATTGAAGCATAAATTGCCTGCGTAAATTGAATTTGTTCAGGGGTGAAAAAACGTTCTACAGATTCATACATTATTCCCAGTGCCGTTAATCCTAAAAATAATGCACTTGTGTATCCTGCAAGTACTCCGATTTTGTACGTTCCGTTCACAAACAGTTCTGAATTTTTAAATTTTCTGGCTAATATATATGCGGCGTATGTTAATCCTAAAGTTAATACATGTACGCCCATGTGGTATCCTTCCGCCAATAGCGACATTGATTTTGTTATGTATCCGAATGCAATTTCGCCTATCATTGCAAAAATAGTGAAAATTATTACGATAAGCATTCTTTTTTCATTTTGATTTTGAATATTTTCTTCCATTATTTCATCTCTGCCAATTTTCTGAATGAATTTAAATCATCTATTGTATCTATTCCTATCGAGTTATATTTTACAACGGATGTTTTAATTCTCATACCGTAATATAATGCTCTAAGCTGTTCTAAACTTTCTGCACGTTCTGTTTCCGGCTGCGGGAACTGCGTCATTTTAAATAAAGATTCACGTTTATAACCGTAAATGCCTATGTGTTTATAAAATTTTGCAATTCCGCTGTTTCTTTCAAAAGGAATTTTTGACCGTGAAAAATACAGCGCATAGCCGTTAATATCTTTAACACATTTAACGCAGTTAGGGTCATTTATTTCATCTGTGTTCGATATTTCCGTAAGCAGTGTTGAAATATCCGCGCTGTTATCTTCTTTTATCAGTTTAATGACTTCCTCAACGCATTCGGGATTAATCATGGGTTCATCGCCTTGAAGATTAATTATATATGTAAACTCCGGATACTTTTTGGCAGCTTCCACAATTCGGTCGCTCCCGCATTTATGATTGGGTGATGTCATCTCTGCTTTTGCACCGAATGATTTTGCGCAATCATATATATTTTGATTATCGGTAGCTATTATAACTTCATCAGCTGATTTTACCTGCATTGCACGTTCCCAAACCCATTGAATGATAGGTTTATCGCATACTTTTATGAGCGGTTTACCTTCTAATCTGGTCGAACTGTATCTGGCCGGTATTATTATTGCGGTTTTTGACATTAGTCCTCCTTCCGAACAACATAAGCAATCCATTCACTTTGCCGCATTTCTTCAATGATTTTAAGATTATTTTCTTTCGCAGCTTTTAAAACAACCTCCTCTTTGCCGTCCAAAATGCCGCTTAGAACGATGTTTGCTCCCCTTTTCATTATTCTTTTTAAATCCGGCATGATTTCGGCTAAAACATTATGGAGTATGTTTGCAAATACAAAATCATACTTTTCATCGGGAAGAGAATTTGATGATGTCGTTTGAAAAATTATTGAATTTTCTCCGTTTATTTTAGCATTTATTTTTGCCGTTTCTGTTGCTGTTTCATCTGTATCAACCGCAATAGCTTCTTTTGCACCTAATTTTTTGGCACAAATTGCCAGTATACCCGAACCGCAGCCTATATCGGCTATATTATCACCTTTATGCATATATTTTTCGCAAGCTTTAACACATAATTGCGTGGTAGCATGAGTCCCGGTTCCGAAGGCATTACCGGGGTCAATATTTACAATTATTTCATTATCTTTTTTGTCGTATTTTTCCCAGCTTGGGCATATAACTATTTTTTCGGATATCTTCGCCGGTTTCCAATGCTCTTTCCACTTCTTTGACCAGTCTTCATTTTCTTGTTTTTTTACATTTACATTCCAGCTGCCTATATCGCAATTAAATATTTGCTTTTCAATAATTTCTTGTCTTTTATTTTTAAAAAATGTTTTTATTTCGTCCGTATTTATAGTATCTGCAACTATGTATGCCTTTATTATATTTTCTGTTGATTTAACAAGTTCAAGATTTTTGTATGTTTCTTCCGACGTAACAATCCCCTCGCACTCAAATTCCGTTTGGACAATGTCGCAAACAATATCAGCGCAAACAGGATTTATTTCTATACATACTTCCCAATATGTTTTGTTTATTACTGACAAAATACACCCATTCTTCTGAATTTATTATATCTGTTTTCCCTTAATTGAGAGGGATTAACGTCTTTTAAATCATTAATTGCACTTACAACGGTTTCTTTAAGATTTTTAGCTGCCGTTTCATAATCGCAGTGAGCGCCGCCTAAAGGTTCTTTTATTATTCCGTCAATAATTTCCAATTGTAATAAATCATCACTTGTAATTTTTAGCGCTTGTGCTGCGACGTCAGCTTTTGAAGCGTCTCGCCAAAGTATTGAAGCGCAGCCTTCCGGTGATATAACGGTGTAATATGAATGTTCAAGCATATAAACTCTGTCTGCGACGGCAAGACCTAATGCGCCTCCGGAACATCCTTCACCTGTAATAACTGCGATAATAGGTACATTTAACTTTGCCATTTCTCGTAAATTTACGGCAATAGCAGTGCCTTGTGCCGTTTCTTCGGCTTTCATTCCCGGATATGCCCCGGGTGTGTCTATTAATGTAATTATAGGCATATTAAATTTATTAGCGTGATAAAAAAGTCTTAAAGCCTTTCTGTATCCTTGCGGCTGAGGCATACCAAAGTTATAAATAAGATTTTCTTTTGTTGATTTACCTTTTTGTGTTCCTATTATAACAACGCTTTGGTTATTTATTTTAGCGATACCGCCTATTATAGCTCTGTCGTCGGTACCTTCTCTGTCGCCATGCATTTCAACAAAATCAGTCGTAATAAGTTTTACGTAATCCAAAAATGTCGGTCTGTCTGCGTGGCGTGCTATTTGCAGCCTTTGTGCAGGTGTAAGGTTGGCATATAATTCTTTTTTATATTCCATTGCCTGTTGTTCAAAAGTATTTATTTGTTCTGATACATCCATACCTGATGACTCACTTATTTCTTTTAATTCTTTTATTTTTTCTTCAATTTCATATAGTGGTTTTTCAAAATCTAAAATTGTCATTATCTTCTCCTACTTCTTATGAAGATTAATCAATTTAGCAATAGTTTGCTTTAATTCGGCTCTTGAGCAAATCATGTCGATTTGTCCGAATTTCATTAAATAATTTGCAGTTTGGAAATCTGCGGGTAAGTTTTGTCTTATTGTTTGTTCTATAACTCTTCTGCCTGCAAAACCTATTCTGGCATCTTGTTCGGCAATAATAATATCACCTAAAGTGGCAAAACTTGCCGTTACCCCTCCAAAAGTAGGTTCGGTTAACACGGTAATATATAATAATCCCGCTTCATTAAGTTTTGCAACCGCACATGAGGTCTTAGCCATTTGCATAAGGCTCAATATACTTTCCTGCATTCTGGCTCCGCCTGACGCTGTAACGGCAATCATTGGAATTTTTCTTTTTAGGGCTTCTTCCATTGCAAGTGTAACTTTTTCGCCGACTACACTGCCCATTGAACCGCCCATAAATTCAAAATCCATAACGGCAGCAGCTACTTCGTTTCCTTCTATTTTACCTACGCCGGAAATAACCGCTTCGTTCATATTCGTTTTTGCTTTTGCCTGCGTTATCCTCTTTTTATATGTTTCGGTATCCGTAAAATTTAACGGATCCGCTGTTGTTATATTTCCGAAAAGTTCTTCAAATGTACCTTCATCAAATAATTGATTTATACGTGTTCCTGCATTTATTCTGAAGTGGTATCCGCATTTCGGACAAACTTCAAGATTTTCTTCAACTTCTTTTCTTAAAAGCTGTGAGTTGCAATTATAACATTTTACCCATAATTTACCGATACTGTCATCTATTTGTGTATCTTGCGCACGGCGAGCTATCTGCATTTCTTTTCTTTGCTCGAACCAATCCTTTACTGTCATAAAAGACTTCCTCCGCTAATCTACTTTTATTCTTGCTCTTTTATTATACACCAAATATTTATTTTAATTAAATTATACAAGTGTTTATGATTGTTTTTTTACATTCTTTCAGGAGCCTCTACCGCAATTATATCCATTGCGGATTTTAATATGATTGTTACCGATTTGACTATTGCAAGCCTTGCGTGCATAAGTGTTTTATTATCAACCAGCACTTTTGAATATGTGTAAAATTGATGAAACGCTGCTGCCAATTCCTGCAGGTATTTTGTTAATAAGTATGGCGCTCTGTATTTAGCTGCATTCTGTACTACTGATTTATATTCTTCCATCTTTAATATTAATTTTTTTGTTGTTTCATTAGTCTTTTCATCGATATCTTTCCAAATTATATCGAAATCACTTGCTTTTATACTGTTTAATATCTTGTCGAATGAATTTGCATTCGCCTTTATTATATCGTTATTTATTACATCCGGTTTATCTTCAAATGCGTGTCTTAGGATTGAGCAAGCGCGGGCATGTGCGTATTGAACATAAAATACCGGATTTTCGTCTGTTTTGGATTTCGCTAATTCTATATCAAAATCCAGTGTAGTGTCTATGCTTCTCATAATCATCCAATATCTTGTTGCATCAACACCTACATCTTCTATTAACTCATCAAGAGTAATCATCTTGCTGCGTTTTCCCATTCTGACCTGCTCGCCGTTCATTACAAGATTAACAAGCTGCCCCAAAAGGACTTCCAGAGAATTGGGATTATATCCTAAAACCTCAATAGCAGCACGCATTCTTGGAATGTAACCGTGATGATCCGCTCCCCATATATTTAAAAGCAATTCAAATCCTCTTTGAAGCTTATTAAAATGGTAAGCTATATCAGCGGTAAGATATGTATATGCTCCGTCTGACTTTTTGATGACTCTGTCTTGGTCATCTCCGTATTTTGATGAAGCAAACCATAATGCGCCGTCTTTTTCATATAAAACACCCAGCTTATCAAGCTGTTTTATGCATTCTTCCACTTTTCCGCTTTCATGTAAAGTGAGTTCGCTGAAATAATTATCAAAATGCGTGTGGAAATTCTCAAGTAATGCTTTTTGCATACTTAACATCTTTAATCTTGCATATTTAGAAAGGTATTTAAGAAACTCAAGTTCAAAATCACCTTTAAATGAACTTTTTATACTTTTCGCTTTATCGGGTTCTTCCTTTATAAAGCCTTTTGCAACAGGAATTAAATATTCGCCCGTATAATAATTTTTTATTTCTTCTTCATCGGAAGGAAAATCGATATCAACGCCGAGTTCTTTTAAAATCCTTATATAAAGTGATTTTCCAAGCTTTTGTATCTGGCTTCCCGCATCATTTATATAAAATTCCTGATAAACATCATACCCTGAATATTTCATGACATTTGCAAGCGCGCTGCCCATTGCAGCCCATCTTCCATGCCCGATATGAAACGGCCCTGTAGGATTTGCGCTGACGTATTCAAGAATTACTTTTTTTCCTCCGCCTTGATTATTTTTGGCATAGTCATATTTTTTGTCGAGAACTTCAACGAGAATATTGTTTAGAAAATTATTGTGCAGTTTAAAATTAATAAATCCTGCCGCAATATTTATATCAAAGTTTTCTTTAACAATGTTTTCGGCAATTAATTCAGCTATTTTAACAGGTGCAAGCTTTGCAAGGCGTGCAAGAGATGACACATTTACCGCAAAATCACCAAATTGCGTATTCTTTGGAATTTCGGCCTGAAACGAAAACTCCTCATCACCTGTCATTTGCCCGAGTTTCCCGTCTTTTGCCGTTTGTTTCGCTGCTATTGTAACTTTTTCTAAAAAATACTCTTTTAACATAATTTTGCCACCATAATTGTATACGTTCATTATGATAGCAAAAAAATGCTAAAATTTAATAAAAAATCCCTAAGCTAATTCGCTGTTGATTTTTTCTTCAACCAGAGAACTGTATAAATCAACATCAGCTTTAATGCTGTCTACATTTTCAAGAAGTTTTTTCAATTCTAAATCAAATTCTTCATCAGTTAAATTTAAAATCATAATAATACTCCAAAAGCTAACATGTTTTATATCGGCAATTTTTTTTTTAACTTTAGGAATTTTTAACTTTTCTTTACATTTATAAAATATTATTGATTTTTTAAGCAATACAGAATTATAGAGGCGCTGACTGCAAGATTTAATGAGTCTACATTGTTATCCATTTTGATTTTTATATTTTTATCGGCAAATTTTGTTAATTTTTCGGATAAACCGTTTGCCTCTGAACCGAACATTATTATTCGTTTTTGCAGTTTTGCACATTCATTTATACTTATATTATTTGAATTTGACAGGGATGTTGATATAAATTTATATTCGGAAAAATGTTTTTTTAATTCCTCTTTGTCTTTAATTTGTATTATCGGAACTTTGAAAAAGTTTCCTGCACTTGACCTTATAACTTTTGGAGAATAAATTTCGACGCAGTCTCCGCATAATATAATTCCTTCAACTCCGAATGCGGCGCAGCTGCGAATTATGGTGCCTAAGTTCCCCGGGTCGGAGATTTCTTCGATTAATATTAAATTGTTTCTTGTCTTAAAAACATTAATGTTGTACGCTTTTTTCTTTGCAACTGCAATTATTTCACAAGGACTTGATGTCGTCGATAACTTTTTCATAATGCTTTCATCCGCATTATAAACCGTATACTCCCCATCTGGTATTTGTATTTTAGGCGATTTTATAATTTCTTTTATTTCAATTTTCTCATTTATTAATTCATTAAAGGCTTTTTCACCTTCCGCTATAAAAAGAGAATATTCATCTCTGTATTTTTTTTGGTGAAGTTTAGTAATTTCCTTAATTTTATTATTTGATAAGTTTTCTATAATATGCATGCATTCGCCTGCCACTTCATATAGTAATATTTTTCATAATCATTCATTAATGACAAGTCGACAAGTTTTATTTCAAACGGAAAATGAGATAATGTTTTCATAACAATTTTATCTTCTTCATAAACAGCGTAAACGGTATTTTCCAGCCTAATTCCGCCCCAGCCTTCTTTATATACACCGGGTTCAATTGAAAATACGGTGTTTTCAATAATTTTTGTTTTTGCTAAATCGCTCATTGATAATCTTGGCGGATTTTCATGCACGCTTATTCCCACTCCGTGTCCGGTTCCGTGGGCAAATTTATAATCCTCCGTGATTGATTTTTCTATGGTTTCACGCGCAATTTTATCTATATCATAATAAGAGGATTTTTTACTGTATTTATTATAGTATGCATTTAAAAATGCCTTTAACACAGTTGTATAAGCTGTTTTTTGTTCCCAGGTCGGATTTCCTTTTATGAAGGTTCTTGTTGTATCTGTTGAGTATCCGCCTTCATAGTATCCGCCAAAATCTATTAAAAGCATATCTCCTTCTTTAACAGTTTTTTCTTTTGAAGGATTTGTGTAATGTATTATTGATGTGTTGCTTCCTGCGGCTACTATAGGTTTAAAACTTAATGATTCTGCTCCGTTCTCTTGCATTGATTTTACTAAAGCTTCATAATAATCGTATTCCGAATATTCTTTATCTTCTAAAAGCATGGAGTTTATCACTTTTAATGCCGCGTCGGATTTTTCAAAACAAGATTTTAAATGATTTATTTCATTTTCATTTTTTACGGTTTTTAATAAATTTAACCTGCTTGGTAAAATCTTATTATTTATGTTTATTAATTTATAATCGGCAATGGATATTTTATCTTCTTCAATAAATATTTCGCTTTTTTCGATTTTCTTTACGTCTTCTTCAAATAAATTCAAAGGCTTTTTAGTGTAATATTTACCTATATCCGGAAGATTACATTGTGAATAAATTGTTACGCCGTCTTGTGTAATTATTGCTTTTGCGGGAAATATTGAACTGTATTCAAAATTATATGAACGTAAATTTGTTAAATATGCAATATCTTCAAGCGAGGTTACAATTATATTGAATTTATCGCCTGCATATTCTTTTAAAGTTTCAAATTTTTTATCCGCATCCGCTCCTGTTATTTCGGTTCCGACTTGAAATATGTTATATTCAATTTCTTTTGTTTTGTCTTTTCGATATTCAGCAACAGGGTCAACGTTAAATAGTTTTATTGTAGAGCTTTTGCTTTGAAGATTTTTGGATAATGCGTCATAAAATTTCTTGGAGGTTTTTTTAGCGGCAATCCCGAGTTTGAAATAGGAAGGGACTTTTTCGCTTAGCGCCGTTAAAAATGATTTTGTCAGCGGAATTTTTACAACTTCAACGTAGTTCTTATCTGTTTCATTATCTGCTTGTTCGTGGTATCGGGTATCTGCAAACTGGTATATTTTGTTATTTGTAAATAATACATCTCCCGTTGAACCTGAAAATCCGGTTAAATGGTATCTGGAATTTATGCTCAACATATTATATTCAACAAGAAATTCGTTTGTTGAATTTATTACTATCCCGTCAATATCGTTTTTAGACAGAAATTCTTTTAAATATTCAATTAAATTTGTATCCATTAGTCCTTTTTATCTGTTAAATATATTAAGTGATAACCGAATTGTGTTTTAATCGGGTCGGAGACTTCGCCTACTTCCATAGAAAAAGCAGCGTCTTCAAATTCTTTAACCATTTGCCCCTTTGTAAAATATCCAAGGTCACCGCCATTTCTTCCGGAAGGGCATAATGATACTTCTTGGGCTGCTTGGGCAAATGCTTTTCCGCCTTTAATTTCTTCTTTTAATTTAGAAGCTTCTTCTTCCGTTTTTACAAGTATATGACTTGCTTTTACAAATTGTGCCATTTTTATCTCCTTATTTATTTTGAGTATAACACGTCAATTAATTTTTGAAAAATTATTATAATTCTTGTTGTTTTTTAAATCTGTTAAGACGCGGAATTAAAAATTAGCAAAAAAAATATTTTTAAACGTTAAAATTTACATGAGAATAAACAGTTTAAGAAATAATAATTTTTATATATCGCCTTATAATTTTAACGTAAGTTTTAATTCAAGAGAAACATCTGTAAAACCAAAATTAAAAGATTTACCTTGTGATGTTTTTACCAGAATAGGCAGAAAAAGAGAGAATAGTGAACGGATATTTGATAATATTATTTCCCACGGCAAAAAATTTGATATTGATATGTATAATGCCCTTTCAAAAGATTATCGAAATATAATGCTGGAAAATTGTCTAAAAAACCGTGATATTAAGAATGCAGCAGAAATTAATTTAAAAATAGGTACAGCTTTAAAAAAAGAATTAGATGATGATTTCGGTAAAGACAGTTATGTATTTGTTTCTGTAGGAACTTCACCTTCTTGTCTCGCAAGAATTTTGGAATTTTCCGGTGTGGAAACAAAATATCTGCCCGCATCTTATTTAAGGTGGATTAAAGATTCCGATATTGAATGTGAAAAATATTCCGGTAGAAATAAAAAATACGGCAAATTTTTAGAAGAACAAAATTTGACAAATGAGTATATAGAAAAATCAGGTAAAAAATATTTATTTTATGACTATACTCTTACGGGGAAATCATTGAACAATTTTAAAAAAATCATGGAGGAAGTATACGGACTGAAATCAGATAAAATACAATATCGAAGTTTAAACGCGGATTTAATAATAATTGCTCTTAAAAATAAAAATTTAGCTTCTTTAATTTCAGATTATATTCAGAAATATTTGCTTTATGCGGAAGCCGGTCATTATGGCGGAATTTCTCATTTGCCTTTTAACAGATTTAATGAAATAGATTTGTGTAATGATTATTATACACCCTTAGCGCAGTGTTATAACTTTTTAATTATGAGTACTTTAGATAAAAAAAAGTTATTAAAAAATAATCCTAAAAATAAAACATCATTATAAGACTGCCGGTATATCGATATGGCTGAATGCGACATTGAGTAAAAATTTGCGATACAAGATAGGTTAAAGTATAATAAAAATTATGAAAAAATTATATATAGAAACACAAGGCTGCCAGATGAATAAATCCGATAGTGAGAGAATTGCGGGAATTCTTTCCGAATACGGATATCTACTTACTGAAGATGAAAAAGAGGCGGATTTATTAATAATAAATACATGCAGTATTCGCCAGCTCGCTGCGGATAAAGCATATAGCCAGCTTGGAGTGTGGGGAAAACGTAAAAAAGACCGCCCGAATATTAAAATCGGAATTTGCGGTTGTGTCGCCCAGCAGAACAAGGAAAAAATAAAAGCCAGAGCGCCTTATGTCGATTTAATTTTCGGTACTCATAATATTTATGAACTCCCCGATTTAATCAAAAGTGTTGAAAATAATGAAAAAATATGTTCGGTTACAAATAAAGCCGTTGTTAAAAATCAAAATGATTTTAAAATAATCAGAAAAAATTCCGTAAATGCTTGGATTCCGATAATAGAGGGGTGTAATAATTTTTGTACGTATTGTGTTGTTCCTTTTACAAGAGGCAGGGAACGTTCACGAAATCCGCAGGAAATTATCGAAGAAGCTAAAAATATTATTAATGAAGGTTTCAGAGAAATTACATTACTGGGGCAAAATGTTGACAGTTACGGAAAAGATTTAAAAGATGAAAATATCAATTTAGCTAATTTATTAAGACAACTAAATTCTCTTGAGGGAAATTTCAGAATAAGATTTGTTACTTCATACCCTTCGGATATTACTGATAATCTTATTAATGCCGTTGATGAATGTGAAAAGGTGTGTAAATACTTTCATATTCCAATGCAGTCTGGCAATTCCAGAATATTAAAGGAGATGAACAGGCATTACACAAAAGAACAGTATTATGAAATAGTAGCTAAAATTCGCGCCAGATTTCCCATGGTTACTATTACAAGTGACTTTATAGCGGGTTTCCCTTCGGAAACAGAGGAAGAATTTGAAGATACTTTAAAAGCTATCGATGAATTGGAATTGGATTATTCCAATACGGCTGCGTATTCTCCGAGAGAATTTACCAAAGCCGGAAAAATGACTGATGTATTTATTTCCGATGAAGTAAAATCAAAAAGATTGGAAAGATTAAATGCTAAAAATCGTGAAGTATGTTTAAAATCCAATGAAAAATGCGTGGGAAAAGTTCTTTCCGTTCTTATTGAAGGGGTTACGCAGAAGAATGGAAAAGCGGTTTTAAACTCAAGGGCCGATAATAATAAAATTGTTCATTTTGTTTCCGATAAATATAAAATCGGAGATTTTGTTAAAGTAAAAATAAGCAAGGCGCAAACCTGGTGCCTTTATGGCGAGCCTGTAGAGTAATTTTATTTTTCTTGCATGACGTGATAATCTTAAATTATGAAAAAATTCGCTAAGTTAATATTCATACTGATATTTATTTCAATAGTTTTGGTTTCTTGTTTCAGAATAGACAAGGGCGAAGAAAAAAATACATTATCCGGTACTATAGTCAGTGAAAAAGTTGAAAATAAAACCGAATATAAACCGTTATCAACGTTAACTATAGACGGAATTGATTATAAACTCTCCCGTTCTCCTGCCGGCAGATACGGAGGGCAAATTGTTGTTTCAACTATAGGGGAAGGGCCTAAAACTTTTAATCCGTGGGTATCAAAAGACGCAACTTCTTCCGAAATAGGAGAATTGCTTTATGAGTCCGTGTTATCAACCGATCCCGTAACAGGTGAAGTCATTCCTAATCTCGCAAAAAGCTATACGGTTTCCCCCGATAAAAAAACATATACCATAACGCTGAGAAAAGGACTCAAATGGACGGACGGTAGTGAAATTACGGCTGATGATGTTGTCTTTACCTGGAATGATATAATCCTAGCCGGATACGGAAATACTTCATTAAGAGATTCAGTTCTTATTGACGGCGAATATCCGAAAGTAAAAAAAACGGATAAATATACCGTTGAATTTAAATTAAAAAAGCCGTTTGCTCCGTTTCTCAGATTTATGGGAACAAATATTGCCCCCGCTCATATCTTTGCACCCGTTGTAAAAAAAGGCAAACGTTATTTTGATTCCTACTTATCAACAACTATAAATCCAAAAGATATTGTTTCTTCCGGCGCTTTTATGCTGGAGGAATATGTTCCCGCACAAAGAGTTGTATTTAAAAGAAATCCTGATTATTTTGTTATTGACGAAAATAAAAATAAACTTCCTTATTTAGATAAGTATATTATTTTAATTGTCGGTGATTTAAATAATGAAATGTTGAAATTCGAGTCCGGTGAGCTTGATGTAATATCCGTTCGCGGAAAAGATATACCAAGATTTAAATCAAAACAAAAAAAATCAAACTTTAAACTATACAATTTAGGCCCAAATACAGGTACGATGTTCATTTCATTTAATCTTAATACCCGTAAGGATAAAAACGGAAAATATTATGTTAATCCGGTTAAACAAAAATGGTTCAATGATAAAAATTTCAGAACGGCAATAGATTATGCAATAGACAGAAATTCAATGGTTTATAATGTCGTAAACGGTGCGGCTCAACCTTTATTTACCGCAGAATCACTATCTTCCATATTCTTGAATGAGAAACTGGCGCTCGGGCATGAAAAGGATCTCGAGTATGCGATGGAATTGCTGAAAAAATCAGGTTTCTACCTGGATAAAGCAGGTTATTTGCATGATAAAGAGGGTAATCCCGTTGAGTTTGATTTGTATACAAACGCAGGACAATCAGAACGAGAAGCTTGCGGCGTTATGATAAAAGAAGATTTAAAAGAACTCGGGATTAAAGTTAATTTTAAACCGATTGAGTTTAATTCTCTGGTAAGTAAAATGATGTCTTCTTATGATTGGGATATGATATTAATCGGACTTACGGGAAATCCGTTAGAACCGCACAGCGGTAAAAATGTATGGTACTCTAAAGGGCATTTGCATTTGTTCAATATGCGTTCACCTTCTGACCCTGATAATGATATTCTGCCTTGGGAAAAGGAATTGGATGAAATTATTGAACAAGGTGCCTTGGAACTTGATTATAATAAGCGAAAAGCTATTTACGATAAATATCAACAGATAATTTATGATGAACGGCCGATAATATACTTGTATTCTCCTGTTACCATTACCGCGGTAAGAAATAAAATTAAAAATTTGTATCCGACACCGTTGGGCGGCACGCTGCATAATTTAAGCGAATTGTATGTTAACGGGGAAAAATAATAATAAATTATTTGTATTACATCTGTTTTTTGTGTAAACTTAAATCGAAGAGAGGGATTTTTTAATGTCTTTAAATTCATATTTGGGAATTGATGTGGGATCCGTAACTACAAAAGCCGCAATAGTCGATGAAAACGGTAAATTTATAGACGGATTTATGACAAGAACATCAGGGAAACCTGTTGCGGCAGTTCAAACATCATTAAGAAATTTACAAAAGCAGGCAAAGCAAGAATATAATATATTGGGAGTTGGTACAACGGGTTCCGGCAGAAACTTGGCAGGTGCATTAGTCGGTGCGGATGTTATAAAAAACGAGATAACCGCGCATGCAGTAGCCGCAAGTACTTATGTTCCCGGTGTTCAGACTATTCTTGAAATAGGCGGACAGGACAGTAAAATTATAATACTCCGTGACGGTATTGTTACCGATTTTGCAATGAATACCGTTTGTGCTGCGGGAACAGGCAGTTTCCTTGACCAACAGGCTTCAAGATTAAATGTTCCCATTCAAAATTTTGGTGAATTTGCGCTGAAATCTAAATCTCCTGCAAGAATTGCCGGCAGATGCGGAGTTTTTGCGGAAAGTGATTTGATACACAAACAACAATTAGGCTACCCCGTGGAAGATTTACTTTATGGGCTTTGTCAGGCTCTTGTAAGAAATTATTTGAGCAATTTGGCGTTAGGTAAGGAAATACTTCCCATTGTTACATTCCAAGGAGGAGTTGCAACTAATATCGGTATGGTTAAAGCATTTGAAGAAGCCTTAAATACAAAAATCGTTGTACCTGATAATCATCAGACAATGGGTGCTATAGGAGCCGCATTATTAGCTATGGAAAACCATCAGTTTAATGATAAAGCAACAAGCTTTAAAGGCTTCAGCGTCGGAGAAATAGAATTTAATTCTTATACAAATCAGTGCAGCGGCTGTTCTAATAATTGTGAAGTCATTACAATTGTTGAAGGCGAAGTTACATCGACTGATTTAAATAATAAAAGCGACAAAATTATTGCCCGTTGGGGCGGTACATGCGGAAGATGGGATATAGGATAATTCTTATAATATTTATTCCGTTTTAAATATTTGTGAAAAAATGTAAAATTTTGTAACAAAATTCCTTGTGTTGCTTAAGAATGTTGATTGAATTGCCGACATTATTAATACAACAAATACAAGGAGTAACAATAAATGGGACTAGCGGCATCACAGGGAAGATATTTATGTTTGACAGCCAGAATGAGTGATTTGGTTTATGAAGGTCAACAAATTTCGCAGCAAAGATTGATATTGGCTAACCAAGCAAAAGCAGCTGCAGATAAATATAATGAAGCTATGAGTAACCGCGTAATTCAAGCTAATATTATGGATGAAAACGGTAATATTTCTCATCCTCAATTAACTTACGAAATTTTAACAAACAAAGACCCGTTCTCGGGCTTGGGTATGAGAATTGTCGATTTAGACGGAAATGTTGTCGTTCCGAAAAGAGCTTTTACTTTAGAAGCTTCTTATAAGGATGAAGAAGGAAATGATGTTTCCGAAAAATTCCAATCATCGGCTCAATTTATTACCAAATATATGACAAATTTAAGCGGCGATGAAGCAAATGAAATGGGCAGTTGGGATTTGCCTAAATTGGCAGAATATTATAAACAGCATTATTCTGATTCCAATTTAACATTAAATGTAACGGATAATATTGATACATCTTTAAAAAATGAAAATGAACATTTTTTATATGATGAAAATCTTTCAGATCCTGCATATTTGCAGCAAATGTTAACATCAGGGCAATGGCTGCTTCAACAAGCTAATCCTTCAAAAGAATCAGGCTGGGATGATGCGATATGGCAAGGCTCTACAAAAGTTTCAGATGTCCTTGATACATCAGATGACGCGGCTGCCGAAGCTGAATACGAAGCTGCTATGGTTGATATTCAAAAGAAAGATAAATTATTTGAATTAAGACTTGAACAGGTTCAAACAGAAGAAAGCGCAGTCGAAAAAGAATTGGATTCTGTTAAACAAGTTATAAACGACAATGTTGAAAAATCTTTCGGTACATTCGCTTAATGTAAATCAAAGCAGGGCTTAATTTTGCCGATAATTTCTCCCGTTTCGGTTATAATATTCTTTGTATATATGTTGTTAATTTGGCCGGTTTCATTAATGGAAATCGGCCATTTTAATTGTATAAGTGCGTTGATTACAACATTTGTACGTGCCTGCATATTACAATCGGCAATTTTTACAACAAGTGCTTCTTCTTTATTTAAATTAACAACTACGCATAATCCGCCGGCTCCGACTTTGCAAACTAATCCTTCGGAAGCATTTATAATCTCACTGTCTAATCTGTTGTTTCCTCCGGCAATATACGGATGTTTTAGAAAAGCATTCGTTATTTTTTCATATTTTTTATCACAAAATAAATTTAAAAATCCAAGTCCCAAGTTATAAAGGCTTGTTGCAATTACCGGAAGTGTACATCCGTCTTTGCTTATTATGATATTATTCGTATCAGTTTCGCATAAATCACATACTTTCTTTATTATTAACCGGCTTAAAGGGTGATTAATATCGGTATAATTTTTTATA
>CANPXC010000008.1 GCA_947585605.1 Candidatus Gastranaerophilales bacterium
GAATAGCCTGCGCGGCACCGCAAGGAATATTGATAGTAATCTTGACAGCAGTTGTATATCTTGCAGCCCAATGGATTTCCAATAATTTTATAAGACCGTTGGTATTCGGTAAATTTTTAGACTTACATCCGATAATAATTATTTTTGCATTTTTAATAGCAGCACAATTTTTAGGAGTATGGGGTGTAATCTTATCACCAGCTATTGCCGCTTTATTATTGACTTTATTTGATGAATTATACTTAAAAACAATTAATACCTGCAAAAAAGAAAAACCGGAAGACGAATGCAGCTAACAGAACGTTTTCTCTATAATCACAGAAATAAAGAAAATGCAGAATTAAATGTATGGTGCGCGTTTCCGGCCGTATATAATTTTGGTATGTCTGCATTAGGTTATCTGGCTGTTTTTCAACTTATAGATAGTATGGATTTTATAAACGCGGAAAGGATTTTCACCGATACAGAAAATACTCAAATAAATGTAAAAGATGTTAATGTAATTACGTTTTCTTTATCTTTTGAATTAGAATATTTAGGAATTTTAAACATACTTAATAAATATAATATACCATTTTTATCAAAGGACAGAGGCGAGGAATATCCCGTAATATATGGCGGAGGCCCGGTTTTGAGTGCAAATCCCGAGCCGTTTGCGGATATATTCGATTTTATAATGATAGGAGATGCAGAACCGCATATAAATGAAGTTTTTGAAATTCTAAAAAATAATAAAAATAAACCTAAAATTCAAAAATTAGAATTACTATCGAATATTGAAGGGATTTATATCCCCCGGTTTAAAACAAAAAATTATAAAGTAAAAAAAGTTTCATCGGAATTAAAAAGCTGTATAACAACGCCGATATTAACTCCGAACAGTTTTTTTGCAGATACTTATATATTAGAAATTGAGCGGGGATGTCCTCAAAAGTGCGGTTTTTGTTTAACATCATACATTAATAATCCCGTAAGGTTTTGCGAATATGAAAAAATAATTGAAAAAATTGATTACGGGCTGCAATACACAAACAAAATTGCATTACTTGGGGCATTAATATGTTCCCATCCGCGAATAGATGATATTTGCAAACATATAATCAAAAAAATTGATGAAGGGAAAAATATAGAGCTGAGCGTATCATCGCTAAGAGCTGATTATGTATCTGATAAAACGCTGGAAATGCTTAATAAATGCGGTCAGAGGAGCGCAACTATAGCAATAGAGGCAGGAAGCGAAAGACTGAGGCGGGTAATCAATAAAAATCTGACGGAAGCGAATATAATAGAAGCCGCACAGAAAATGGCAGAGAGCGGCTTGAGCAGTTTAAAAATATACGGCATTATAGGATTACCTACGGAAACTTATGAAGATATAGATGAATTTATAAATTTATGCACAAAAATAAAGAGAAATAATAAGGGATTTAACATAACACCGGCATTTTCAACATTTGTACCAAAAGCGCAAACGCCGTTTCAATATGCACAAAGGGAAGAAACAAAATCGCTTGAAAAGAAAAACGAATATATAAAAAAACAATTTGCCAAAGCCGGAATAAAGGCGAGAACCGGAAGCGCGAAATGGGATTATATTCAAACACTGTTATCAAGGTGCGGAAGAGAAATAACACCATATTTAACAGATGTATATAAAAACGGCGGTACTATAGGGGCTTTTAAAAATACATACAAAGAATATATAAAGAATAAATTGCTTCCCGATATAAATGAAATTATAATAAAAGGATACTCACCCGAAAGTGAACTGCCTTGGGACTTTATAGAATATCCGAAAACAAAAGAATTTATAAAAAAAGAATATCAAAGACTTTTGGGAATTTAATTTTAAAAAAACTTAATAAATTAAAAAATAAACACTTGACAACTTATATATATATGTCATAATGTTAATGTAAGATTTAAGTGTAAGCAAAACACTAAATGAAACATTACAACCCCGAACACATATAAACTCCTAAATAATAAACACAAAAGAGACCATTAGGATGCAGAAATAAACCACTCAAGTAGTGGCTTTTTTTTATGCAAAAATAAGTAAAAACGGGCATGATATTATAAAAAATTTATAAATATGCAAGTAAATGAATTTTTTAAGTGTCTAAAATACAATTAAGCGAAGAAAAATCGTGCAACAATTATTGCCATGACAATTCCTGTAAAGTCTGCAAAAACGCCTGTCAGAATAGCATATCGATATTTTTTTATTCCTACGGCACCAAAATATACGGTTAGGACATAAAATGTTGTTTCACTGCTGCCCAGCATAATTGCCGCCAGTTTGGACGTATATGAATTTATATCATTATTAGCGATTATGTCGGAGAAAACGCCCAATGCTGCGCTGCCGGATAGGGAACGAACAAAAGCGAGCGGAACAACATCAGCGCTCATACCGATTTTATTTAAGAATTCAGGACATAGACCCGCCAGAAAATCAACGGCGCCGGAGGCTCTGAGCATGGAAATTGCGACAATAATTCCGACCAAATACGGAATAATATTAAGACAAACTTTTGCTCCGTCCTTAGCCCCGTCAATAAAAGACTCATAAACAGGAACTTTTCTTACCATAGCGACTGTCAAAATAATTAATATAACTGAAGGCAGCGCCCATACTGAAATTATATTAAGAATTTCTTTAATCGCCATTTTTTACCTCACATTTCGTTTGCGGAGGGAATATTTTGCCAAAAATATTTGCAATAATAATAGAGGCAACAAAAGCGGTAAAAGTTACGATTAAAGTCGGTATAATAATTTCGGTAGGATTTTTGCAGCCGTTTGCCGCGAGAATTGCAATTACGCTTGCGGGAATAAGCTGAAATCCGGCGGTATTCATAGCAAGGAGAGTACACATTGAATTGGTTGCACTATCCTTATTTTTATTAAGTTCTTGTAAACCTTCCATAGCCTTAATTCCGATAGGGGTAGCAGCATTCGCCAAGCCCAAAGCATTTGCGGAAAAGTTCATGGCAATATCACCGATAATGGGGCTGTCTTTAGGTAATTCCGGGAAAATAAAACGAGCGGCAGGGCTGAGAAGCTTTGACAGAAATTCAACAATTCCCGATTTTTCAGCTATTTTCATAATTCCCAGCCAAAAGGTCATAATCCCCAAAAGTGTGAGAATAATTTTTACGGCGAGCTGTGTACCTGTAAATATTGAATTTGCGACTTCATTTAAGGTGCCGTTAATTGCACCGAAAATAATTGATACAACAATTAAAAAATACCATATATAATTCATAAGATTATTTTATTTGATAAATTTAAAAAAATCAAAATATAAATATTGACGAATAAATATTATCATAAGATAATATTTCTAAGATGTCGGGGATTGCCTTGACAAAAACAGTACATTCAAAACTATGTCGATGTGGCACTCGGAGGGCGAAAAAGGTACGGTGTACCTTTTGAGGAGAGGGGTTCGAGTATTGACGAGAACCTTCCGCCACAAATGGCTGATTTAAACTGACAACTGAATACATTCAAAACTATGTCGATGTGGCGGAATTGGTATACGCGCACGTTTGAGGGGCGTGTGGATTTTCCTTGCGGGTTCAAGTCCCGCCATCGACAGTTTCTTTTTCTGTAGAAAAAGAAACCAAAAAGACTTTCAGTTATTGGTTCAAATTATTACTACTTTATTTTATGTTTTAAAAAAGGACTTTCACTGTAGCGCTCGGGTTACATACCCTCGCTAACGTTCAGGTAAAATCCCGCAATTAACAGGTTAAATTAACGGAAAATTACTCCAATGGAAAATACAAAAATAATAAAAATAAATAAAAGCACTAAAATACTATATTCTCTCTTTAATTTTTTTGCGCCAATTTCTATACTGTATATATGTGTAGCTAATTTTAGAGAATTATATAATGAAAAATTACTTTTACCTGCTTTCTTATTAATATTTATAGGTATATACTGTTTGATATCAAATTTGAAAAAATATAATCAGTTCTTATGCATAAACAATAAAACAATTACAATATGCAAAGATAAAATTACTAATCCTAAAGTTATTAAAATAATAGATACTGAAAAAATAATACAAGAGATATTATATAATAAACTAATTTATAATTTGATTATTGAATATGAATATAAAAAAATTAGACTATTACATACATCTTTTTCAGTATTTGGATTTATTTGTTATATTGGACCGTTTATTACATTGCTTATTTTAAAATCGAGCAATAACAAAGCGCATAAAGTAAATGAGATATATCAAGTACTTCCGGAATTATTTAAATCAGCCCCCAGAAAACCTTCTAAAGCAGAAGATATTATAATTGATTTTTTGACGTGGTGTTTTGTTCTTTTTATCAGCTACTTAGGACTTTTCGGAATTTTAGATACATTACTTTTAGCCTATAATTACTTAAGGAATTAAATATTAAAAAGATTTTATTCTTGATATTACTTTTTTGCTGCACAATAATACCTTCTTATGCAAGTTCTTGGGTTCAAATTGATGATACTACTTTTATTGATAAAGATAGTATAAAAACTTATGTTAACGATAATGGTTATTATAAGTATAATCAAAAAATGTTTTGGATTAAAGATACTAAAAGCCATACAGAAATAGAAAAATTTACAAAAAAGAAAGTTGCATATCAACTTATTCAATATATTATAGATTATTCAAATAATACAATTACTATGAAAACAATTGTTTTTTATACTTCTGACGGAAAAGTAATTGATACACTAACTTGGAATGATATTGATCTCAATGTTGTATCAATTGTACCTAATAGTATTGGTAAAATGTGGGCAGACCTTGTTAAAAAACCAAGAATTTTAAAAAAAATGTATAAAATGCAACAAGCAAAATAATCACTTATATGTTAAAATTGAGTAATGATTAAGTCATTTAAATGCAAAGAAACAGAGAAAATATGGAATGAGGAATTTTCTAAAAAACTTCCTCTCGATATTCAAAAAAAAGCTTTGCAAAAGCTCAGAATGTTAAATATTTCATCTTCGCTTGAAGATTTAAAAGTGCCTCCCGGTAATCATTTGGAATTATTGTCAGGAGATAGACAAGGTCAATATTCTATACGAATAAATGACCAATACAGAATTTGTTTCAAATGGTTGGATAATCATTCTTTTGATGTTCAAATTACTGATTACCACTAAACCGGTAATTTATCTTAATAAAATAATTTAATGGGTTGATTTTACGTGATACGTACTATATAATATAAATAGATATTGTTTTTTCTGTTCACATTTGGAGATAATGATTATGAATGAATATATAGAACTTACAACCGTCGGCGAAATGCTTAAAACTGAATTTATTGAACCGTTTAACCTATCACAGAATGCTTTAGCAAATGCAATTTTCGTTCCGCCAAACAGAATTCATCAAATTATAAAAGGCCAAAGAAGAATTACGGCTGATACTGACCTCCGGCTTACTACATATTTTGGGCTTTCGCAAGGTTATTTTTTAAGATATCAAGAGGAATACGAACTAAGAGTTGCAAGACGTGAAATAGCTGAAGATATCAGCAAAATTCGTCCGATTAAAGCTATAAGCTGATTGACTTACGAAAAATTTTTATTTATATTTCCCTTTCAAATTGTTAATTAAATGTTAAAAAAATCAAGATTTACGTAAAAAAGATTTATAACATAAGTGTTGGAAGTAAAAGAAAAGCAAATTTGAAAGGAGCAAATTATGAAATTTTTAGTTAGAAAAACACCTGATAATTTCATCAGAACCGTAAATGACGAAATTAGCTCTTTGTTAAACAGACATTTTGACACTTATTTTCCGCAGAATATGTATTTTGAAGATTCGGAAAAGCTTTCAATGCCTATTGAAGTTGCTGATAAAGGCAATAATTTCGAAATTAAAGCTGAGTTACCGGGCATAAAAAAGGAAGATTTAGACATTGATATTGAAAAAGATTATTTAAATATCAAGGCTAAAAAAGTTGATGAAACAAGCGAAGAAGATAAAAATTACAAGCATTCGGAATTCAGTTACGGAGAATATTCAAGAACTATACAATTGCCGGAAGATATTGATATCGATAAAACCGAAGCAAAACTTGAACATGGTATTTTAACAATCAACGCACCAAAAATGCATAAAGAAAAAGAACAGACAAGGAAATTAGTTGTTAAATAATAGAAAACAGAAAATCCGCTGCTGATAATAGCAGCGGATTTTTTCAATTTAGAGTTTTTCTTTTTTCTTATGTTCCAAGTACATTGTTTCAATAATACTTCTTATTTTATGAGTAAATTTTAAAGTTGAGGAGTTGTCGTAATAAACCTCATCCGAAATATAAATATCGGAAATAAAAGGAACAATCATGGAATCAATTTTCGGCAGAATTTTATCGGGGCCGTTAATATAAATCGGGATAACAGGGATATCGGGATTCATTTTTGCAATATGCGCAACTCCGGTTTTAAAATCCAACAGAGTGTTATCTTCGCCCCTTGTACCTTCGGGATAAATAATAATTGTATGATTATTGCGCAAGGCTTCATTTATCCCGCCGAATATTTCTTCTTTTGTTTGCCTTGTAACGGTTCTGGAAATAGGAATTATCCCCACAAGTATTTTAAAAAGTTTTTCACGAAATTTTGTATTACAGAAATAGTCTTGAGCTGCAATAGGATGAGTTATTAATATTCTGGAAACGGGAAGAAGGCTCATAATAATAAGCGTATCAATGTGGCTGTTATGGTTTGCGGCAATAATAGAAGGTTTATCTTTAGGCAGTTTTTCAAGCCCGCGGACATTTATTCCCAAGACCCAAAATATAAACGGTTTTACAATAAATAAGAAAAACAAAAATTTTATAAAATTATTTTTATTTATATTCAGCATAATTAGTCTAAAATTCCTATTTTAAAATAATATGCTATATAGTGAAAAAATAGAGGTACGGTAAAAATCATACTATCCAATCTGTCAAGTATACCGCCATGTCCGGGCAGAAGCGCGCCTGTATCTTTAACTCCCATATCTCTTTTAATGGCAGACATTGTAACATCTCCGAAAAATCCTATTACGGAAAATCCCAAACCAATAATTACAGATTGAAGGAGTGTAAGCGGTGTTAAAAATTGGGATAAAGCAACGGACAATATGGTTGTAGAAACGACTCCGCCGAAAAACCCTTCCCAAGTTTTATTTGGGCTAACCTTAGGGATAATTTTGTTTTTTCCGAACATTTTGCCGAAAAGATACTGAGTAAAGTCATTAAATAAAGTCAAAATTAATATAAATAGCAGTAGACCAAGCGCTCCGCCGGAGGGATTAATTTCGTCAGGGATTGCAAGATAAGCCGCAAAATAGCCGATTGCATATACGCAAGTCATTAATCCCCAATGTATTGTTCCGCAGGATTTTAAAAAGCCTTCCGTATCTCCTATTATTACCATTCTTAAGGGAATTAAAATAAATAAATATAAAGGAATAAATAAATAAAACATTACAATCCAATCAATATATAAAAAATAGTATTGGATTGGTATGGATAAATATGCCCAAAGCAGAACACGCCTGTCGGAGCGTCTTGTCGGAATCATGGAAAAGAACTCTTTTAAGGCGAGATAACTTATTAACATTATAAAAAATACCGCAGTCGCTTTATTAAATATAAACGCGGCTGTAAATAAGAAAACAATTATCCAAAATGAACGCATTCTTGTTTTAAAGTTTTCCGTATTTTTTTTCATCAGCCCTAAAATATATGCAGCAGAGGTAATTAATATTAATACCACATATAATATTACAACAAATAATTTTATATTATCAGTCAAATAAATACTTTCCATACTATCCTTTTTTCATATTTACACTTTTTTTGCGAGCAAAACAGGGTAATGTCCTTTTTCATCACTTCTTGTAGTGATAACGGAAAATCCGAGGTCTTTCAATATCGGATTAATTTTTTCCATATCCCAAGTAACCATTTTTAACCGGTGATTATTAAAATCTTTAAAAATTTTATTGGTAAGCCCAAGTGCATAATGCCCTGCCTGGATTGAAAATACGAAGTAACCGTTTTTTGGAAGCGAGTTATATATTAATGTCATTGATTTTTTTATGATTTCAATATCATCAAACCAATCATAAAAACCGGAAGCCACCATAATATCGGGATTTTTTTCAAAAGTAAAATCAGCTTCTTCAAGCGCGTTTGCACTTCTGTAATCAACCTGCAAACCGCGTTTATTAGCTGTTTCCTTAGCTTCCAAAAGCCACCTTATATCTAAATCTCTTAATTCCGCACTGACAGGTTTCCCTTTAAATTCTTCCAGAACATCCAAAATGTATCTTGCAGGGCCTGAAGCTATATCACAAATTCTGGCTTCACCTTTTTCTTGTAAAACCATATTAACCGCATCTTTTAAATTTAAAGTTAAATTATTTTTTCTCATTCTTACATCCTGCCACCCGGGATGATTTAAATAATAAGAATCCAGTAATTTCCCGATAAACAATTTGCCGTTAGGTTCATTTTTGTATATATAGTCAAGCATTTTACCCGATGTAAACCCTTCTTTTGAAGCAAGGCTTATTCCGTCGCTTAAAGAACCAAAAGTATCAACTACAAATTTTAAAACACCTATTTGTATATTTTCCAATATACTCATTTATTTCATCCTTTCATATAATTTTGCCGCAAATAAATATACATCCAATAAATCATTATCATTCGGCCGATTTTTATATGTTTTTGCAATTGAATGATAACCTTTTATATTAATTGAAGAAAAAGGTAATTTCCCCAATTTTTCAGTAAAGTATTTAATGCATTTTTTATTTGAGAATATACGTTTTACCGGCATGCCCGAAGTCATTAAAAGAGAATAATTTTTAATATTATGATTTTCTTCAAGGAAATTAATCATATCAGGGGGCATAATTCTTCTTCCCAAGTGCGGAACAGCCAAAATAACCATATCGTAAGAAGATAAATCTTGTTCGGATAAATTTTTAACCTTTACTGCCTGACAGCATAAAGCTTCAGCTGCAGCGAAAGCGGCTTTTTCCGTATTACCGGTCATAGAATCGTATATAATAATGACTTTTTTATCAAGATTTCTGTATTTAATCCAATCAAGTTTTCGGCATTCTTTTAATTGGGCTATAAGCCTGTTATAAACGGTTAATTGACCAAGAAGAATAAATAAAATCATTAACCATTCAAAATAATTATGAGAGTATATTTTAGTGATTTTTCCCGTAAGCTGCAAATATTCAAGGATAGAAAAAATCATAATTAATATAAGCCTTTCGACCTTACCCAAAGGCCCGTGGTGCTGCCAGGAAGCGCCTATTGCTTTAGATAACATACCAGTGTAGCTTACCAAAAACATAGAAGCCATACCAAGCATTCCTAATAACGGAGTACATAAAGGAGATAAAGCAATACCTATTAAAATAAAAATATCGGAATACCTGTCGGGAAGTGCGTTAACAATTTCGCCTTTTAATCTCAAATTACCGCGTTCAATGGCAATAACCCCGTCAATAGTGTTAAGAGTCATTCTAAATAATGTTAATACAACGGATATTAGCAGTAATACAGGCTTATCGGGCGCATATATATAACAAAACATTGTTCCGAATGCAACAATTACAGCTAAATAACCAAGTAAATCAGGGTCAATAAATTTTATTTTCTTTGCAAATGGTAAAAGAATTTTTCTGTATGGATATTTTAAAAGATATAAAGCCATAAAAATACTCCTTTTTAAGAAAAGGATAGCATTTTTTACGATTTATGTCTATAAATAAAAAGAGCCGAAAGGCTCTAAAAAATGGTAGTCCCAAGGGGATTTGAACCCCTGTCGCATCCGTGAAAGGGATGTGTCCTAGGCCTCTAGACGATGGGACCTCACTGACATATATAAGTTTATCTAAAGCATAATTTATAGTCAAGTAATTTTTAAATATATTTATTTTCATATCAATAAAATGTATATCCGATTGTTTATTCCACCGGGTCATAGTTTCAATCGGTTATTTTGATTATTTTCAATATGTAGATAAACAAAGGATATATTTTGAAAGGTTTTTCCCCAAAAAAATATAAAGACATGAATTTGTACGACTTAATTTGCAGCGCACAAGAAGATGATTATGACGCGCTGGAAGAATTAATAAGACGCGAACAAAAAAATGTTTTTACCTCCTTTTGTTATCTGGGCGCGCCAAAAGAAAGCTTGTCGGATTTAACTCAAGAAACACTTTTCAGAGTTTCTAAAAATATTAAAAATCTAAAAAATCCTAAACTGTTTAAATCATGGCTCGGACAAATCATATCAAATCTTTTTTATGATGAATTAAGGAAAAAACAGCGTAATCCCGAAGCAATTTCAATAGAGTCTTACTGGCTTAATGATGAAAATAATGATAACAGCGTGCTTAATATTTGCGACTCTACATTAAAACCGGATGAAAAAGTTCTCGGCAGAGAATTAACGGATGTTATAAGAGAAATGATTAGTAAACTTCCCGAACACTTTAGACTTGTAATTATTCTTCGCGAACTTCAAGGACTCAGTTATGAAGAAATAGCTAAAATTACCCACACAAATGTAGGAACCGTAAAATCCCGAATATCACGCGCCCGCAGCAAACTTCAAGAATGCCTTAAACCTTACTTAACTTAAATATATGGAGAATTATTTTGAATAAATCAATTTGTAAAAAAGTAGTATCTATGCTTTCTTTATACATAGAAAACAAACTGAACGAGGATGACAAATTTTTCGTTGAAAATCACTTCCTTCACTGCAGTGACTGCTACGAAAAATACCTCGAAATGAAAGAAATTATCAATAATCTGCATTTTGAATACCAAAAATTGATTAACGAATTTGAACGAATTGAAGCAAATAAAATGTTTAATATAAGAGAATACGAAATGTTTTACCAAAATATTTCACCTTATATTGATGATGAACTTTGTTACGATGAAAGTATCAAATTCAGGAAATATCTTTTAAAATCCAAACCGGCGAGGGCGGAACTCGCTTCTGCTTACGGCTTAAAAAACAGTATTAAAAATTCCGTTACAACATTCAAGGACAATTTAAATATAAATTATGCAAAAAAAATTATTAAAAGACTCCGCGAGGATAATAAATACTCGTTTGAAAATATATATACAAGAGCAGCCTTAGTTATAGGTTTTATGGTATCTTTTTTGATTGTATGGTCTTTATTTATAAGCATAAGTTTTATTAATAATCATTATATAAAAGCCCATGCAGCAGAAATCAGTGATATTATTAATTTTCCTCAAGATGAAGATTGGGTTCAATTTTACTTTGACGAAACAGGCAGCGCAATTTTATCACTTAAATAAAATTAAACGGTTAAATTGACAGAAATTTTAAATCATAGTAAATTTATTTGTATTTGTACAATTTAAAAATTAAAATAATTTAATATTGATTAAAAGTTGAGAACAGGAAAGAAATTTTATGTATGAAATTTCGATACCAATGCCTTATGAAAAAGAACTAACTGATAAAATTCTCGAAATAAATAAACAGATTGAAAAAAGTAAAATCACAAATGTTTATTTTGCATTGCCAAAAACAGATATAGATAAAACAGGATTTGAACAAACAAGAACCGCATATAAAATAAAAACGAAATCTGATTATTGGTTTGAACGAATAATATACGCAATGGAAAAAGGATTGGATTTTATATATTTATTAAATTCACCAAAACCATTATTATATGAAAGTCCTCATTTAAAAAAACAATTGGATAAATTAGACAGTTTAATTAATAATTTCAGAAAATACGGAATAAAAAAGATTAGAATATCTAATATTCAATTATTGGATTATATAGCCAAAAATTATCCGGATATGGAATTATACGGTTCAACCTCCTATGAATACACATCAATAAAACAATACCGGAATTTATTAAAAGCATTTCCGCAGATAAAGCAAATTGTTCCTTCTCATGAGGTAAACAAAAACTTTAAATTACTAAAAAATATAAAAGAACAATACCCAAATCTTCAAATAGAAATAATGCTAAATGAAGGATGTTTAGGCGGTTGTCCTTTTAGGTTCTGGCATGCAATGTCATTCCCAAGTATTATTTCACCAAATATTGATAATATGAATGAAAATTTAACCTCACAATATTTTATAAAAAAATGTACAAGCATTTCAGATAAAGACAATATATTTAACACTATTTTTCTTTCAAATAACATTTACCCTTGGCAATTAGAAGAATATTATAAAATAGGTATAAATAAATTTAAATTGGTTGGTCGTGATGATAGTCAAGGATATGAAGACGGGTCATTTTTAAATTCTTATTTAAAATATTTAAAAGGTATTGATAATTACAAAAATATTGAAAATGAATTATTTAGAAATTTTATACACTATCATTCCAGAACACATTTAGAATATAAAGTCAAAGAAATCAAACCGTTTTTACCTGATATAAAACATTTTGTAAAAAACGGACATTTATGCTCTTCGACATGCGGCAGTGAATGCAATTATTGCTATAAATGCGCAGAAAAATTAAAAAATACTCTGATAAAAAATTAATATTTTTATCGGGATTCATTATATAAGTCCCTTTTTATTTTTATTGACAGTAAAAATATATCATTGTAAACTAATTATGTAACCGCAAAATGCGGGTGGTGTTGTATTTTTTATTATTAATATTAATGTTTAATGAAAGAATAAAAATATGTTAATGGAATTTTTTGAACATTTAAGAGAAGGTAACGTAGCAGATCCTCCTTATGAATATGAATTTCTTGTCAGATTAAATGAAAGCGAATATCCGAAATATTTAAGAAGAATATTTAATAAGGCTACGGGAGATAATTTAAACTTAAAATTTCCAAAAACTTTTAATGAAAAAATACAGTGGCTTAAATTATACGATACAACTCCTCAAAAAACTATTATGTCTGATAAATTGTTAGTCAGAGATGAAGTGAAAAAAATTATAGGGGAAGAATATTTAAAACCTGTTTTGTGGGTTGGTAAAGATTTCGATTCCATTCCTTTTAATGATTTACCATCTTCTTTTATCATTAAAACCAATCACGGTTGTAAATGGTATTATTTAATTAAAAAGAAAGATGAATTTTTACGAAATCCGGCTTTAATTAAAATGGCTAAATCTTATTTTGACGGTTGGATGAAACAATCATATTCATTCTTTACAGGATTTGAAATGCAATATAAAAATATTGTTCCTCAAATATTCATAGAACCGTTATTAAGAGAAAATATTGATAAAAAACCTAACGGAATAGAAATATATTGCTTTAACGGAGTTCCTAAAATCTATCAAAAAATAAAATATAATCAACCGCGAGAAGTCAGTGTATACGATGAAAATTATAACAATATCAATTTAAAATTTTTACCTGAATATATTTTAATAAATGAACCGGCTGATGAACAAATAAAACAGGCAGTAAGTCTTAGTGAAAAACTTGCAAAAGGTTATAAATTCGCCAGAATAGACTGGTTAATTTATCAAAATAAACTATACTTTAATGAAATAAACTTTACTCCGTTTTCAGGTTTTTACCATTTTGAAGATAAAAAATGGAATATTCAGCTTGGAAAAATGCTAAATCTAAGAAAGAATTAATTCAATTTTTATTGTATAATCTACCTATGGAAAGATTACCGGAGTATTTAAAACGCGGTATTATTGATACCGAAAAAACAAAAACCGTCAGGCATATATTAAAAGAAAATTGCCTTAATACCGTTTGTGAAGCTGCAAGATGTCCGAATAAAAGTGAATGTTACAATAAAAATACGGCGACATTTCTTATAATGGGCAGTAATTGCACAAGAAACTGCAGATTTTGCAATATCACCTGCGCAAAACCGGAGCCTTTAAATCCCGAAGAACCTTCTAAAATCGCAGACGCCGTCTTAAAATTAGGTCTTAAATATGCCGTAATAACTTCCGTTACACGTGATGACCTTAATGACGGTGGTGCAAATCATTTCGCACAGGTCATTAAGGAAATAAAGAAATTAACACCCAATGTCAAGACAGAAGTTTTAACTCCCGATTTCCAAGGAAATCATAATGCTATAGATACGGTAATTAAAGCACATCCTGATGTATTTAATCACAACATTGAAACGGTTCCGTCTTTATATAAAAAAGCAAGACCGCAGGCAATATACAGCCGCTCTGTTGAATTTTTGGAATATATTAAAAAAAATTCAAATATTTTCACAAAAACAGGACTTATGGTGGGTTTAGGGGAAACAAAAGATGAATTAATAAGTGTTTTTGAAGATTTAGCACGCACTAAATGTGATATAGTTACAATAGGTCAATATATTGCACCTACAAAACAACATCTTCCCGTCGCAAAATATTATGAACCTGCGGAATATGACGAATTAAGCACGATTGCAAAGAAAATAGGAATAAAACATACATTTTTCTCTCCTCTGACAAGAAGCTCTTATAAGGCTTATGAAGTTTTTCAAGAAAATTAAATTTTTTCTATTTCCATCAAAAATACTCTTTTTAATTCGTCATCCTTGTATTTTTTGATAATTTTTATATCTTTATTATTTTCAATATATTTTTGTAAATCATTAACAAAATCCACATAATATAAAGGCCCTTCAAGAGTATAAATCCAATACGTACCCCCCCCCAGGCCCGTAATAAAGTCTTTAAAGTCTGAATGATTAAAAGAATCATATACATATATATCATATTCATTTATTTTTTTATCTATAACATAATAAAAAGAAATATCCGGATTAGCACACAAAATTAAATTATCAAAATTAGGATTTTCCTTTTTTAATATCTCATAATAACTTCTAAACTTTACATAATGCACGAGGTAATATTTATTATCCTTTGCAATAAATAAAGAGCTGTAAATCAATAAAATTAGTATAAATACAGTTGATAACTGTTTATTAAAATTAATGTATGTAATTAAATGAGCAAACAAAACAATAAAACAAGGAAGTAAAAACAGTAAAAATCTTACGTCAAAAGGAAAACTTTGAAAAAAGCACGAAACAATTATCATTAAAATAGGTAATAACGTAAGGAACGACACACGCAAGTTCTTGAAATTTATTAACAAAACTGCACTTACAAAACAAGCAATGAGGAAATTAATGTTATTAAGCGTTAAAGGTAATCCCAACAGCTGCTTTATTTTTTCAGGGAATAAAGATGTGAAGCTTTTTAATGTAAAAAAATTATCCAGCCAAACATCATGCATATCATTACCAAATTCATGCTTTACGGGGAGATAATAATATATAAAGAACACAACAACGCTGATAATTGCAGGCATTAATAATATAATTAAATTTTTAATATACAATTTTCTGTCTTTAATTGCTTCAAAAAATAACATACAAAATCCGGAAGCAATAATATACAAGGAAAAATGCGCAAACCAAGGGGCTGAAGCAATTATTAATGAATAAAGAAAAACCCTTTTTAAAGATATATCTTTTAAATTTATTGTATAAAAAATATTTAATAAAATTAAAGCAAACATTAATTCACAAGAATATTGCTTAAATTCAATTGTGTAATCAACGGCATATATATTAAAAGACATAATAAATAAGGAAAAAACGGTTAAATATTTATTCTTGAAAGCCCTATGTATATATAAAGCGAATAAAGGCAGTGAAATAATACCGCAAATATAAGAAAAAAACCGCAGAGAAAAATCTTTAACGGCAAGAGACTGAATAAAATGGTTGGCAATGGCGTAAAAGAATTTTGATATTATCATAAAAAACGGAGGTGCAACTTGATTTGTCGTATACAGCGGTTTAAAAAATTCAAGATATGCTCTGTCAATATTTACACCTAATATGCAAGTATCATCCCAAAATGAAGGATTTAAAATTAATAATTTTGTTCTTATAAAAAGCCCTAAAATAATGATTAAAGAAGTAAAAAAATATAAAAATTTATCATTATATATTTTTTCTTTAAGCCGCATTACACTCTCCATAATTTAAAAATAAAAATGCACCGCCGAATTGCAGTGCATTTTTAAATTTGTTAAACAGTTTCACATTCAAAGACAATCTTTTCATCCTTAAGTTTAAGAACAATTTTATTGCCTTCCTTATATTTTCCGGAAAGAATTTCTTCAGCCAGACCGTCTTCAATTCTTTTTTGAATTAATCTTCTCAAAGGTCTTGCGCCATAGGCTTCTGAATATCCTGCTTCGCCCAAATAATCTTTTACTTCGTCAGTCACTTCAATAGTAAGGTTTTGTGATTCAAGACGTTTAAATAAATCATTAAGCATTAAATCAACAATTTGTCTGATTTCCGGTTTAGAAAGATGAGCAAATACAATAATATCATCAATTCTGTTTAAGAATTCGGGGCGGAAGGATTTTTTCATCTCTTCCATAACCGTATCTTTTAATTTTTCGTATTTGTCTTTTTGTTCATCTTCAGCAACACTAAATCCAAGCTTGCTTGTATTAGTAATCATGCTTGCACCGACGTTGCTGGTCATGATAATAATTGTATTTTTGAAGTTAATATGTCTGCCTTTTGAATCAGTCAATCTGCCGTCATCAAGTATTTGAAGCATAATATTAAATACATCGGGGTGAGCCTTTTCAATTTCATCAAAAAGAATAACACTGTAAGGTTTCTTTCTGATGATTTCAGTCAAGTGACCGCCGTCATCGTAACCGACATATCCGGGAGGTGAACCGATTAATTTTGCGGTTGAATGTTTTTCCATAAATTCAGACATATCAACACGAATCATATTATCTTCACTGCCGAATACAGCTTCTGCCAAAGCTTTAGCGAGTTCGGTTTTACCAACCCCAGTAGGCCCCGAGAAAATGAAGCTGCCGATAGGTCTATTTGGGGATTTTAATCCGACCCTTGCACGTCTGATTGCTTTAGATAAAGCAACAACCGCTTGGTCTTGGCCGATAACTCTGTTATGTAAAGTTTCTTCAAGTTTTAACAGTCTTTCGCTTTCGCCTTCAGTTATTTTTGTGGTAGGAATACCCGTCATTTGGCTTACTACTTGAGCAACCTGTTCAGCAGTAACCGTAGGTTTATTTTCTTCGTTATCTTCTCTCCATTTTAAAGACATTTCACGGATTTTTTCTTTTAAATCCGCTTCATCATCCCTGAGATTTGAAGCAGTTTCAAACTCTTGATTTCTGATAGCTTCTTCTTTTTGTTTAATAACATCTTTTAATTCTTTTTCAAGCTCTTTGCCTTCAGGCGGGAGTGCGCTTGTTTGAATTCTCAATTTAGAAGCGGCTTCATCTATGATATCAATTGCTTTATCCGGTAAAAATCTGTCTGTAATATACTTATAAGATAATTCCGTAGCTGCAACAATAGCTTCATCAGATATTTTAAGTTTATGGTGTTCTTCATATTTAGGCTTTAAGCCTTTAATAATTTCAATTGTATCTTCAACTGAAGGTTCTTCAATTATTATGGATTGAAATCTTCTTTCAAGTGCGGGATCTTTTTCAACGTACTTTCTGTATTCATCAAGTGTTGTTGCACCTATAACCTGAATTTCACCTCTTGAAAGAGCCGGTTTTAAGATATTAGCCGCGTCGATAGCACCTTCAGCAGCACCTGCACCAATTAATGTATGCATTTCATCGATAATAAGAATAATATTACCTGCTTGGCGGATTTCATCCATTATTTTTTTAAGACGTTCTTCAAATTCGCCTCTGTATTTAGTGCCTGCGACCAAAAGTCCCATATCAAGCTGTATAACTTTTTTGCCTTCAAGGATATCAGGTACTTCAGAATTAACAATTCTTGCTGCCAAGCCTTCAACTACTGCCGTTTTACCAACACCGGGTTCACCAAGGAGTACGGGGTTATTCTTTGTTCTTCTTGCAAGGATTTGAATAACGCGTTCTATTTCCTTTTCCCTGCCGACAACAGGGTCTAACCTCTGTTCTTGTGCGGCGAGAGTTAAATCCGTTCCGAATTCATCAAGGCTCGGGGTTTTTGTTTTTCCGGGTGAAGCGGAAGCCGTTGAAGCTGCCTGAGTCGGTTTTGTTTCCCCAAGCATTTTAATAACATTGCTTCTGACTTTATTTAAATCCACACCTAAATTTTCTAAAACTCTGGCTGCAACACCTTCGCCTTCACGAATTAATCCTAAAAGCAGGTGTTCAGTACCTATATAATTGTGACCTAATTGTCTTGCTTCATCCCAAGACAATTCCAATACTCTTTTTGCTCTAGGCGTAAAAGGAATTTCAACCGCAACAAAGCCCGAACCTCTGCCAATAATTTTTTCAACTTCTACCCTGGCGTCTTTAAGTGTCACACCCATTGTTTTAAGCGTTTTAGCTGCTACTCCGGTGCCTTCACCAATTAAACCGAGTAATACTTGTTCTGTACCGACAAAATTATGACCTAGTCTTCTTGCTTCTTCTTGTGCAAGCATTATTACTTTTATAGCCTTTTCGGTAAAACGTTCAAACATTGCTTTACTTCTCCTAATAAGACTCTATATAATATATTTTACAACATAATACAAATTATACAATCAGTTACTAAAATCATTTAATTTTATACTTGCAGGTTCATATCCGCAATTAACCTCTATTGCCTTTAAATAAGACTTTTTTGCTTCTTTTAATTTTTTTTCTTTTGAATAAATCTCACCTAATATAAAATGAGTTTCCGGATCTTTATACCATAATGATAAACTTTTTTTAATTAATACTTCCGCCTGTTTTATGTACCCGTTATTAAATAAAACTCTTGAGGTATATTTATAAATTTCTTTATTAAAATTTTCAAAGTAATATAACTTATTAATTATTTTTTCTATTGTTGAATTTTGTTTGTATAGAAAGAGCATTTCCAAGTCCTGCTCGTAAAAATTTCTTATTTGAAAATACGTAGGCTGATATTCGGTATTATTTTCCAATACGGATATTAAAGACAACAACCAATTTGCCGCGGGGGAGGTATTATTTAACATCACTAAAATAACTTTTGCTTCGGAAATTTCACCGGTTAAAAATTTACAATATGCACATGCCAATACATTTTTAGCCTTATTAAAATACTCAAAAGCTTCGTCGGGATTAATATTTTGCAGCTCGATTTTCCCGAGAATATTAAAACTCCAGGCTTCATTACAATTAATAAGTTGTTGTTTTATCCCGGAGTAATTTTTTTCTTTATAAAATAATTTTTCAGTTTCAAGTTTATTGAGCATAAATTAAATACTAGGAAGCGCCATATTGGACATCATCATTAATTGAAGCATTTCAGGTGTCATTTCCGATTTATCTTCATGATTTTGATAGTATTTTAACAAATTCATATAATTATTATCCGTATTATCATCCAACATCATTGAAAAAGCGGAAATATCATTGTTTTGTTCGCTAAGCATGCCTATTGCCTGAGCAACTTGCCTGTCAGAAGAAGGCAAATAAGCTTTATTGGTATTAATCTTGCTTCTTTCAATTTCTAATTGACGTTCTTTTATAACTTTAAGCGCATCTTCATGAATTTTATTGTTTCCGTTGATTAACTTATTAATTTCAGCGACTTCCGGATCTTCTTTCTTTTCGGTTTTCATACTATTGGTATATTCCGTTAAAAATTTGAGCGGATCAGCTTTTAATTTTTTAATATCATCATATTTAAAGTCATGGTATGTACACTGATCTTTATTTTCCATACACATTTTAGCCTGTATTGAATAAGATGTAAGTTTAGGAACCGTATTTAAAAGTACAACCTTATCAAATGCGCTGTGAGCTTGAGTTTTCATTGATATATTCATATATGCACTGCCCAGATAATACCAAGCAACCGCATTGGATGTATCTTTTTGGGTATACATTTTTAAATCAGATATACATCCCAAATAATTTTTTTGTTTATATTTTTCAATGGCTTCTTGAATTGCTTGATCACCTTCCGCTGCAAATACTGATTGCGTTATTATCAATAAACTCAAGATTGCGGCAAACAAACCCGATATCAATAATTTTTTCATATCATTTCCTCTTAAATAATTTTGATAATTTACCAAAAACCTACTATAGATTATATACCCATTTTATAAAAAAACCTAGTCTGTTTACATTATATGTGTTACAACTCTCTTTACATTATGTGTTTAATACATATTTTATATGAATTTAAAATTATTTTATCATCTTTTTATATGAAAAATTAAGTTTGGTACTATATTAACAAATGTAACATATGTATAATGATATACGTATATGTTGAATATGCGTATATCGGAGGAGAGATGAAAATTAAAATAAAAGAAACTGTAAAAGCAAAAAGGAACTGGAGCTTATACAAACTTGCAAAAGTTCTTGATTTACCGCAGCAAACAGTATACTCTTGGGCAAACGGAAGAACTCAACCTTCATACGAGAATATGGACAGACTATGTGAAACAATCGGCTGTAATGTAGGTGATTTATTTGAGGCAGAACCGGTTCAACAAAAACTCAATCTTGCAGTTAATCAATAAAATGGTTAAATGCATTATTTACAACCGTTTTAATATCAATTTCATTCCAGCTTGATTTTTTATTTAAGCGGAGCAAGTATTCTATATTTCCCATTGGCCCTTGTATTGGCGAATACGTTAGGTTTTGAGCATATAAATCTATATTTTTACAATAATTTATAATATTGTTGATAACTTCTTCATGAATTTCTTTATCTTTTACAACTCCGTGTTTACCCACTTGATTTTTTCCCGCTTCAAACTGGGGTTTAACCAAGGAAATAATTTCAAAATTATTTTCATCAACAAGTCGTAAAATATTATCAATTACTTTAGTTATGGAAATAAATGACAAATCCATTGTAATGAATTGGGCTTTAGGCTCATCTTTTTCGTAAATATCTTCATAAGAACAGTTTTTAATATTTGTTCTTTCGATAACTTTAACTCTGTTATCGGTTCTAAGTTTCCAAGCTATTTGCCCGTAGCCCACATCAACGCTGTAGACTTTTTTTGCTCCGTTTTGGAGCATGCAATCAGTAAATCCGCCTGTTGAAGCACCCGCGTCAAGACAAATTTTATCTTTTAAATCAACCGAAAATTCGCGGATTGCCTTATCCAGCTTAAATCCTCCCCGTGATACAAACGGCATGGATTTTATTTCAAAAACGGTATTATCTTTCGGTTCAAATAAAAACCCGGATTTTGTTATAATTACTCCGTCCACTTTTACGTCACCAGCCATTATTGCGGCTTGAGCTTTACTTTTTGTTTCAAAATAACCTTTATCGGTTAATATTTTATCTAATCTTTCTTTTGGCATTTTTATATTTGAAAAACCTTTTTTGAATTAATTACAGTCTGATTTTTAACTGTTTCAACATCAATTCCCTTTATATTCGCTATCTCTTGCGCGATATATTTTAAATATATAGGATTATTAAGTTTTCCTCTGAAAGGAACGGGCGTAAGATAGGGTGCATCAGTTTCAAGCAGAATTCTGTCCAAAGGAACCGCTTTGGCGCTTTGTTTTAAATCATTTGCATTCTTAAAAGTAACAACTCCGCCGATAGCTATATAATAGCCTTTATCAACGCACTTTAAAGCAAATTTACTGTCCCCTGAAAAACAATGGAATATTACATCTTTTAAATTAAAATCCTGCAATATATTAAAACAGTCATCATGCGCCTGCCTGTCATGAATAATAACGGGCAATTGGACATCTTGCGCTAATTCAAGCTGAGCTTGGAATATTTTTTTCTGTTCTTCTTTATCGTCAACACTCCAATAATAATCAAGCCCTATTTCACCGACGGCAACAATTTTTTTATTTTTCAGATATTTTTTTATTTGTTCGATTGTATCCGATTTAAAGGTTTTGACTTCTGAAGGGTGAACCCCTATTGCGCCGAAGAGCATATCGTATTTATCGCAGAGATTAACAATATCATCAAATGATGAAGACTCAACGCCCGGAATAATAACATTTTCTATATCATTTTCACGCAAAGAAGAAAGAAAACCTTCAAAGTTTTCTCTGTATTCTTCAAAATTAATATGAGAATGCGTATCTATCATAATAAAATTTTATAACAAAAAAATTTTTTATATGTTTTAATACTAATGGATGTCCGCGAAAATGCCGAATAAAACGATACAAAGAGAACCTATGAAACCAGAATTTGCAGAACTGATTAACAGACCTCAACTTAGAACGGTAAATAAAGAAGTCAAAAATAAATCCAAGATTGTGACGCCAGCCTCAATTGCAGGGAGCGCAATCGGTATAGCAAGCGCGGTAGGCTGTATATACAAAGCCGCAAAAACCAAAAATCCCGCAGCTTCATTAAAAAATTTATCCTATGAAGAAGCCGATGTTCTTCTTATAGGTGCAGGTTCGGTTTTAGGCGGTTTAGCCGGCGGACTTATTGCCGACAAAGATAAAAAGAATGTTATACCTAAACTAAGAGAAGCTTCACAGCAATTTATCGGGAACATGGTATTTCCTATAAGCATTCTTGCTTGCGCAAATAAGCTGTTAAATAAATATGTTTTCAAATCAAATCAAACTCCCGCCAGCGCAAAAGGAATTTTGTTAAAATCCGCGGTTTGTGTTGCTTCTTTAGTCGGCGGAATGGAACTCGGCAATAAAGTTATGAATAAAGTAAATAACAAAGTTTTCAAAGAAGATATTAAGCATGACGTAAAAGCGGAAGACTATCTTGTTCATGCCGATGATTTATGTTTAACGGCGAATATGGTTTTAAAAGATTTTAAATCCGTTTCGGCAATTACATCTAAACTTCTTCCTTTAACATTTATAGTCGCAGGTTCTAAAACAGGCATGGCGAATAAAGAATAACCTTTTTTAAATAAATTCGCACATAACTTCATTGCTTAAAAGCACGCCAGAGCGTGTTAATTTAAGATTATTATTTTTGAACTCCAAAAGCCCCGACTTTAGATATTTTTCAATTACGGTTTTATATTTTTTGCAAAAATCAATCCCGAATTTTTTATTAATATACTCAATATTTATACCTTCTTTTAATCTCAATGACAGAAAAATTTCTTCCTCCAATATTTCTTTGGAGCTTAGAATTATTTCTTCTTCTCTTAAGAAGGGATTTTCAATATATTTATTAAAATCAGATATATTTTTATATCTTAAGCTGCCCTCATAACCGCCGGCATTAAGCCCGAAGCCGTAATAATTTTTATTTTTCCAATATGCGCAATTATGTAATGAAATATATCCCGCTTTAGAAAAATTGCTTATTTCATAATGGTCAAACCCGCAAGAATAAAGATAATCGCACAGAAACAAAAACATTTTTGCTTGTGTATCATCATCACAAGTCATTAAGGGCGGATTTTTGCCGAAATAAGAATTTTCTTCAATTTTAAGTCCGTATGTGGAAACATGTGTTATATCAAGCTTAACCGCAGTTTCAGCATCTCTTTTTAATGTATCTGAGTCCTGATAAGGAAGCCCGTATATTAAATCAATGCTAATATTGCTAAATCCGCATTTTTTTAATATATTTACCGCACTATAAATAACCTCGCACGTATGAATTCTTCCGATATAATTAAGTATTTTATCGTTGAAAGTTTGTACGCCTAAAGAAATTCTGTTAATACCGAGATTTTTAAAGTCAGTAAATTTATTAATTTCAACTGTTTCGGGATTAACTTCAAGAGTAATTTCGGTATTTTTATCCGTATTAAACAAAGATAAAATATCATTTAAGTCATTTGCGCTAAGCAGTGACGGAGTTCCGCCGCCTATATAAATTGTTTTCAATTTATCATTTTTATATCTTCCGTTTATTTCTTTAATAAGAGCATTAAGATAATCATCTTTTTTTTTAATATTTTCACCCGATACAAATGAGCAATATTTACATTTTCTAATGCAAAACGGTATATGAATATATGCATGTTCCATCATAAAAAAATTATATAATATTTTAATTTTTTGTTAAAATGAATGATGGTGTATCTTATGGAAAATGTTAAAATAACAAAAATGACAACTGATGATGTAAATGAAGTTTTTCATATAGAAGAACTTGTACATCCTAACCACCATTGGTCAAAGAACTCATTTTACAATGAGCTGGCAAATAACCTTGCACATTATTTCTGCGTAAAAAATTCCGAAAATAAGATTTTAGCGTACATAGGCTATTGGGGAATATTTGAAGAAGCCCACATTACAACGCTGGCGGTTCATCCTGAGTACAGAAGAAAACAACTGGCGCAAATTTTGCTTATAAAGACTTTTGAAGAATGTTACAAAGATATGATAAAATATGTAACACTTGAAGTCAGGGAAAGTAACTACAGCGCGATTTCACTTTATGAAAAATTTTCATTTGAGTCTATCGGGGTAAGAAAAAATTACTATCAAGATAATAATGAAAATGCGGTAATTATGTTTACTCAAAATATCTGGTATGATAAATTTAAAAATAATTTTGCTAAAATAAAAGAAAATATTAATCGGATAAATGTAAAATATGATTAACAAACGAGTAAAAGACGGAATAAAAAAGTTTCACAATCCGGAAAAACGTATAAAGTTTTGCTTAGGCGCAATAGCACTTGTAAGTTTATGCGTAATGCTGCTGATAATATCCACATTTACACAGATTAAAATTAATTTTCATATACCGGAAAACGAAATCGGTAATTATTTGAAATTTGAATATATCCCTCAAATACCTATAGTTTTATTTATAGCGGGATTATTAGGCGAGTGCTGGGGATTATCGGCAATATTAATATATATATTTATGGGACTTACACCCTGGTTTCCCGTTTTTGCGTTGGGCGGCGGGTTATCATATATATTTCAATACAATTTCGGATATATATTTGCATATATTTTTGCCGTAATACTTACTTCAAGAGAATTAAATAAAGGCAATTCAATACTTAATTTAATGATTGGTGTTTTATACGGAGTATTATCAATTCACGTAATAGGAAGTATATATATGCTTATAATAGCCTTGATAAGGCATGACAGCATAGAATTTGCCGCTAACTGGATATATTATCAATCATTATCAAAAATTCTATACGATATTGTATTCGGAATACTTGCATTATTACTTGCAAAAGGCTGTAAAAAACTTCTTTGGCTGATAATAGGTTAATTAAAGTCCTAACGAATGTAACAAATTAAGAAGCCAATTTTCTAAAATTGAAAGTAATATAAACGCAAATATAGGCGAAATATCAATCATTCCGATTGGCGGAATTACTTTTCTGAAGGGATACATAATCATATCAAAAGCTTTAATTAAAGAAGCAAGCGGTTCTTTTCTTGTATCAAAGACAGGAATCCAGCTTAATAATATTACTATAAGCATTATCAAATATATAGCTTTGAAAACAATAAATACAATTTGAGAAATCATTATTATACCTGCCTAATCTTGAGCTTATTATACAAGCTGCAACCGAAATGTTTACTTATGACGTATGCGAAGTGTTATAACATTCACATTTATTTCGTTCAATCGGTATATTTTCTATTATACCGAGTAATAAACCTTTTAATTTTGCAATATTTGTTTTAAATACTTGAATAACCTCCTGATGAGTAACGGGCGGAACGTCACCGACCAAACCTGCGTCATAATCAGTAATCAAAGCAATTGTAACGGGACACATATCAAGTTCTCTTACTAAATGGACTTCAGGATATTGGCTCATATTAATTACTTCCCAGCCTTGATTTGTAAAAAACTTAGATTCCGCCTTAGTTGTAAACCTTGGCCCGTTAATAACAACAACGGTACCTGTTTCATGAACATTTATACCCTGTTTTTTTGCTTGTTCGATTGCGATTTGTCTGAGTTCAGGACAATAAGGATCAGCAGCTGAAGGATGAACACATTTCGGTCCTTCAAAGAAAGTATTTTTTCTGCCGTCAGTCCAATCAACAAATTGGTCGCAAATAACAAAATCACCGGGTTTAACGTGTTTTTGCAAGCTGCCTGCGGCACAAGGCGAAATAACTCTTGTAACTCCCAGTGATTTTAATGCCCAAACATTTGCTCTATAATTAACTAAATGCGGTAAAAATCTGTGATCTCTGCCATGACGCGGGATGAATGCAACTTTTTTACCGAACAATTCACCGACAGTAATCGGATCTGAAGGTTTTCCGTATGGTGTATCAACGGTTATTTCATCAAACGGAGTACCTGATTCTTCAAAAAAACTGTAAAACCCGCTGCCGCCGATAATACCTATTTGTGCATTCATTTTTTCACTCATTACCTTCTCCTTATTTAATCCGGTGTCGCAAACTTTCGCTTGCTCGTTTTGTAACCTTTAATAAACGCCGCTCCAAAATTTAATTCTGTGTAAACTCTGCCCCCCGTTTATAAGCATTTTTAGGGCATGCTTTACAGGCGCTTTTCTCGAACAAAATTATAATAACACAAAAAGAACCGCTTTATGCGGTTCTTTTTGTGTTAAAATTATCAGTTTTATTTAGCAGTCTTAACATCCGTGATTTGAAGTGAATTTTCAATCATTTCATTTTCATAAGCATAATCATCGGAATCACCCGTAGTAATCTTACCGTCATAAGAAACTTTTATCTTCAGACCTTGAGCGTCGCCCCCTCTTTTATCGGCAATATGACGTAAATCACCCGTAGAGAGTTGACGGTCAACGTAAATATCTCTGTCATCACCTTTAAATTTACCTTCAAGCCCCCAGTATCTGATACCGTCGGTAGTGGTAAAGTTCGGGTCACTGTAGCAAGAACCGCCGGGGCCTTTTGGACTTTCATCCTCAGAGTCGCAAGAATATCCGCTCATTGAACATTTAACTCTGCCGGCTGTATTAAGTGCATCTGCAAGAGATTTACAGAAGTCTTCATCCTGTATATTATCATCTTTCCAATATGCAGCTGAATTTGCGGCTATAGAATATACGGTTGAATCCATAGCGTTAGAAACAGCGCTTTGCATACTATACAATGCTTTTTTATAAGTAATTTTATCTTTGTCCGGCCGAACATTATCTATGACAGGTATTAATATTGCTGCCAAAACGCCTAAAATTGCTAATGTAACCAGTGCTTCAGAAAGAGTAAATGCTTTTTTCATCATTGTCATCCTTATACTCACATAATTATGAATTGTAACCTAATTTATCTTTTTCATCACATATATTATTATAATACCACAAATTTTATAATTTCAACCCGTAAATGGGATTAATATTTTTTAAAAATATTTTACAAAATATTTTTAGCTTTGTAATACTGCTAATATAGGACTTTTTGAGTTTTTAATATAATTTTTTTATATTAAGTATAATAATAATAATAAAAAGTTACTTGATATTAAATTTTTAGCTGTTTATAATTCAATAGCTGGAAATATTAAACAGAGGTAAAAACAATGAAAAAAGAAATACATCCCGAATACAAAAAAACAGTTATAAAATGTGTATGCGGAAACGAAATAGAAACAGGTTCCGTACTTGATAATATAACAGTTGAAATTTGCAATCACTGCCACCCGTTCTACACAGGCAACCAAAAAATTGTAGATACGGAAGGTCGTATTGAAAAATTCAAAAAACGTTATCAAAAAAATCAAAAATAGCTTTTTGCAGTGCTTTAACTATAAAGCACTGCTTTTTTAAGCCCGCTTAAACAGTGGGTTTTTCTGTAAAAGAGGAGAGGGAATATGTCAGATAACAAATACGCACAAGTAAAGTTAATCTCAAAGCCTGACAATCTGTTAAAAACCATTTATACGGCTTGCAGAACCTGTTATAGCAGTGATTCTCCCTTAAATATTTACGAGTGCGAAAATGCACAAAATGAAGAAAAAATGCTTAAACTCATAAGCAAAGTAATATCTTCAGGACATTACAGCACAATAGAACACATTCAAATAAGTTTTGCGATATCAAACATATCACGGGCATGCTCACACCAGCTTGTAAGACACAGACACATGTCATTTTCACAAAAATCACAAAGATATGTTAAAGAAAAAGAGCAGTTTGAATATTTAATTCCCGACACAATAGAAAATAATCCCGAACTCAAAGCAAAATTTGAACAATTTATGGGTAAAATATCGGATTTTTATCTTGAACTGACATCCGCTGGGATACCGGCGGAAGACGCACGTTCCGTTCTGCCCAATGCCGCTTCTACATCAATGGTTGCAAGTTTAAATTTAAGAGAAATGATACATTTAGCTAATTTAAGACTGTGTACAAGAGCGCAAAAAGAAATCAGAATTCTGGTTAAAAGGATGTGTGATGAACTTATAAAAGAAGAACCTTGGTTAAAAGACTATTTGGTTCCGAAGTGCGAAAGACTCGGATACTGTGATGAAGACAAATCTTGCGGAAGGAAACCGGCAAAAGGATAAATATTATGGAAGAAATGCTTGATAAAATATTACAAATAGAAGAAAAATATATAGAATTAGGACAAATACTTTCTGATCCCGAGGTAATTCAAGACTACAACAGATTTAAGACACTTTCAAAGCAAAGAAAAGCAATGGAAGAAACAGTAGAAGTGTATCATAGCTGGAAAGAAGCCCAACAAGCCGTAAGCGATGCCCAAGAAATGTTAAAAGGCGAAAACGATGAAACAATGAGGCAGTTTTTGCATGATGAAATATCATCAAATGAAACTAAAATGGCGGAATTGGAAGAAAGAATGAAGGTTCTGCTTCT